>JAPOXY010000279.1 GCA_026706845.1 Gemmatimonadota bacterium | reverse complement strand
CCACGAGTGCCGGCATGGACAAAGCACTGATCCCCGAAGTCGCCAACAGCGACATCACACTATGCAATGCCAGCGGCGTCCATGCCGTTCAGGTCGCCGAACACGCCTGGGCACTCACCACCGCCCTCACGCGCGGGCTACACGTTTCATTTCGCCATCAACTCGACCATGCCTGGACGCGCCCACCACTCGCCGACTTATTGGAAGCCACCATTCTCATCGTCGGATTTGGCGGCATTGGTCAATACTATGCACAACTCGCCCAGGGCTATGACGCGCGCCTGATTGCGCTGGATATACAGGGCGGAGACAAACCCGATTACGTCGAAGCGATCTGGGACATGGACCGTCTGGACGAAGGTCTGCAAATAGCCGATGTCGTATTTATCGCCGTACCGTACACGCCCGAAACCGAAAAACTCATCAATGCCCGCACCCTGAGCCTGATGAAAAATACCGCCTTTCTGGTCAACACCGCACGCGGTCCCATCGTCGATGAAGCCGCTTTGGCCGAGGGCCTCAAAAACGGCGAAATCGCCGGTGCTGGCCTGGACGTATTTGAAAAAGAACCCCTGTCTCCCGATAGCCCGCTCTGGGACATGGAAAATGCCATTATCACCCCACACGCTGCCGGTGGCTCTCCCAATCGACACAACCGAACCGTTGGATTCTTCTGCCAAAACCTGAAACGCTACCAGGCGGGCGAACCGCTCTTTAACGAAGTTGACAAATCCCTCGGATATCCAAAACGGGAACGGCGCGTCACATGAAAAAACCCAATATCATCGTCATTCTCGTAGATGACATGGGCTATTCGGATCTCGGTTCTTATGGTGGCGAGATCCGAACGCCCAATCTGGATCGCCTGTCGGCAAATGGCTTGCGATTCACGCAAAGTTACAACTCTGCCCGCTGTTGTCCCTCTCGGGCTTCGCTGCTCACAGGCCTGTATTCCCATCAGGCTGGCATCGCCAATTTTACGGGCCCTGACCGAACCGCCGAATGGGGACCGGCCTATTTGGGCAGGCTAAACAACCACTGCGTGACATTAGCCGAAGTCCTCAAAACCGAGGGCTACAGCACCTATGGCGTTGGAAAATGGCACGTTGGCGATCAATCTAACCCAACAGACCGGGGATTTGACGAATACTACGGATTCATCAAAGGCCACAGCGCACCGCAATGGGACCCGTCTTATTATCATCGCTATCCCGAATCTCGAACACCCGAACTTTCTTTTCGCGACGATGCATACTACGCAACAGAAGCATTCAACGATTACGCCGTAGAATTTATCGAACAGGCGCAACAAAAAGACAATCCCTATTTCCTCTACCTCGCCCACTCGGCTCCGCATTTTCCCTTACATGCGCCAGCAGAAACCCGCGATTCATATCTCGATATTTACCGCCGAGGTTGGGATGTATTGCGCCGTGAACGCTACGTGCGCCAGCAAGAATCTGGCCTGGCGACAGAAAACTGGCAATTCACACCGCGTTCAATTGTCCCCATCGAAGAAAATGATGCCATCGCAAACGGGTACAGCGGCAAACAGAATCCCGCGTGGAAAGATCTCCCGCCTGACCGCAGGGAAGACCTCGCCTACCGCATGGCGGTCTTTGCGGCCATGATCGAGCATATCGATCGCGGCATAGGCAGAATCATTGACCGCCTAAAAGAAACAGGAGAACTGGACAACACACTCATCCTGTTTACAAGCGACAATGGCGCGTGTTACGAATGGGGACCCTTTGGATTTGACGAACGCAGCAGATTGGGCGTCACCCATCTCCACACAGGTGAAGAACTCAAAAAAATCGGTGGACCGGACACCTATCACTCTGTGGGCAGCGCGTGGTCGTGCCTGAGCAACACACCGCTGCGCATGTACAAACACTACAACCACGAAGGCGGAAATTGTAGCCCATTTATCGCCCATTGGCCTGAAGGGATCGTGCAACCCGACCGCTGGGTTCGCACCCCCATGCACCTGTTTGACATCATGTCGACTGTATGCGAAATTACCGGAGCCGAATATCCCGAAACGCACAATGGAGAACGCATTCACCCGCAAGAAGGAACGAGCCTTGTTCCCCTATTCAACGCGCAAAACCTGCCCGAACGCAGCCTGTGCTTCGATCACTTTGACGCCAGCGCCATACGCAGGGAAAAATGGAAATTGCTGAAGGGCAATACCCGATATCCCAACAAAAATTGGGAACTCTACGACATGGAAAAAGACCGCTGTGAAACCAGCGATCTATCAGCAGAACATCCCGAATTGGTAAAATCGCTCGAACGAGAATGGACCGAATGGGCCGTGCGGGTTAAAGTACATCCCTACCATCAGGAAGTGGCAAAATGAGCATCATCCGTCACCTCACTTTTTCAACAAACGGCCACATAAGATCGCTGTAGAAGCGGTGCCCCGCGGCGCCGTAGTGGTGTTCAATGCGATCGGGCACACCAGCGATCTCGTAGAGACGCGCGATACCTTTAACCGCACGATCGACTTCGGGCACGGGGAATAGCGTATCCTGTTTCCCATTCACAATACAGAGATGGCGCGGGGCAATAAGACCCGTAACATCCCAGATTTCGCCAAAGCGCAAAATCCCGGGCACCGCATTGCAATCGCAATGGTGAATCAAACCACTGGTGCCCACAAGCGTACAAAAAGAGCAACTCGGCACAGCAATAGTAATGCGGGGATCAACCGCGGCGGCATAACAGGTGATAACTCCCCCCCCCGAGTTGCCCATAACCAGAATCGTAGAAGTATCAATCTCGGGAATATCCTGTGCCCAGTCAATAAGACGCATCACATCCCACACGCGCTCACCCGTCGCAGTGCGTCCAGCGAGCAAAGCGTGCATAAATTGACTGCGGCAATCGCGGTCGCCGTGGCGCTTATTAATATCGGGAATAGCCGTAGTACTCGTACCGCGTGCAGCGGGCGCAATGGCGGCAAACCCGCGCCTGACCGCCTGAACAGCAACATCGCGGTCTTCGGCCTCAATCTTTTTGCGGTGATCGTCATCGCGCGCTTTGCCAATATACGTATCCATGCCGTATTTGTCGTGCCCGTGTGGCAAAACAGCGAGCGGAAAAGGACCATCTCCCCTGGGTTGGAGATACCAGAATGGCAAACCAAAACGCGGCTCGGTAGTAATAACACCGGGTTGCAACGTATAATCGCCCATATCTTGCGCTACACCGAGTTGCACCTGAATCGTGTGATCGCCCAGAGACGCGCCAATACTTTCAAGACCCAGCAGATGCTGAAGCACAGGACGCGCCTCCTCTTGCCATTGAAAAAAAGATTCGCGATCAGTTGCTCGACACGCGACATAGCGCAGTTCATCGGCATAAAGAGAATCGAGATAGGTGCGAACCGCGCCGCTGTGTTCGGGATGTTCCATATTGAATACCTTTCAAGGAAAAAAAATGGCAGATACACTGCGAGAAGTACTGGATTTTGCAACAGATGCCGCCTGGCAAGCCGGACGGATCACACTGCAGTATTTTCAGACCGGAGTCGAAGTAGAGGAAAAGGCGGATGAATCACCTGTAACGGCCGCAGACAAAGGAGCCGAAACAAAATTGAGAGAATTGATTGAAGCGCGTTTTCCAGACGACGGCATTGTGGGAGAAGAGCACGGAGACAAAAAAGGCACAAGTGGGCGGCGATGGATTTTAGACCCCATTGACGGCACAAAATCATTCGTACACGGCGTACCCTTATACGGGGTACTGATCGGCGTGGAAGTCGAGGACGAACCCACTGTTGGCGTCGTTCATTTTCCAGCACTAAATGAAATGATTTGTGCTGCCAGTGGATTGGGTTGCACCTGGAATGGTCGCCCCACGCGGGTATCTGACATATCGGACATTCAGGACGCAACCGTGATCTTGACCGATTCTCTGCATAAACACGGCCGGGGCGAAGCCATAAACCGGATTTGCTCACGCGCCAAACTCGTGCGCGGCTGGGGCGATTGTTATGGCCACATGCTCGTCGCAACCGGGCGTGCAGAAATCATGCTCGACCCCATTATGAGCGTATGGGACTGCGCCGCCCTCGCGCCTATCTTAGAAGAAACGGGCGGCACATTCACAACGTGGAGTGGCGAGGCAACGATTTGGGGCAACGAGGCCGTCAGTACAAACGGAGCGTTATTTGAAAAAGTAATGCAATTGATTAAAGGATAATTTACCCCGCAAATATCGAGCGATTTGAAATACCGTAGATGTGGTCTTCGCGCATGAATCCGGGCACAAATTGGGCGGTTCGGCCAGAAGGTGCCACGCCTGTATAGTAGCCCGAGAATTGTTCATTAAAAGTAGTCAAACGGTCGCGCGAAGCCTCACTACTCTCCGCAGCCACAATGTACGCATTGTTAAAAACCCCATTTTCTTTCAACCCTGCGCCGCCTGCTGTCACGATATGCCCGTCAATCGCATTGAGAATAGCATCTGCATCATCGCCACCAACACCGCTCACGAGCACCTCGGATACCCCCTGCCGCCGAATGGCCGTCCAGGTACTGAAACCATCTACAATCTCCCCCGAACGATCAATAGCGACATCGCCGGTAACACAGCGCGGTTGGGGTTCCACAATCCCATCGAGATTGGGAATACGCGAAACCGCATAAATCCTACCTGCGGGGCGGTGGTCGCCAAAATAATCGGCAATCACTTCGCGCACGATTTCAATGCGCGTCCAGGTTGCCGAAGGATCGTCATCAATCGCCACGAGCACCTCGAGATGCGCGGTTTGCGTTTTGAAATCCACATTGTCAGCCGCGAGCTTTTTTTCGTACTGATCTACGAGCACAAATTCCATCTCTTGTTTGAGGTCATCGCCGAGTGTCGTAACAGTATTGCCCTCACCATCGGTGTGCATCACCGACGCGCCACTGGGCTGGTGGTCGGTCCATGCACCGTATTCGATCTTCCCATCGCCAAAGGAAATATCCTCGCCCTTAACAGCTTTAATTTCCACCTCAAAAAGCGCTACTGGATCTGGAAACCCTTCTCCATGGGTAAAACGCGCCATGCGATTGGATTTGAGTTCACAACCCGTCACAGCATCAATCACAGGTCCATATACGGCATTGAACGCATCTCGGTAAGCCTCACAGTCGTCACGACTATCAGATGGCGTCGTCCACAGGACATCGGTTTTGTACACATCGCCCCAGTTCGCACCCCCACGCGCAAGCCCCAGACTCAGGTTCTCAATAGTGCCAAACCACTCTGATCCGAGTTCATTGGGATACTGCGTACCCACATTGCCGCTGGGTTCAACGAGGCGCACGACTTGGTCGTCGTCGTAGGTCATAACAACTTCGGCTGTGCTACAAAAAATGGGAATGGGCTTATGACGGATAATATTGACGCTTGCCATAGTGAAAAATCCTTTGTATTAAGGTTACCAGAAATTCGATTTTCTACAAGATAGAGCCTGAAATACACAATGTCAATGCGCGAGGATGATCAGCGATCTTTGGATTGAAAAAACGCCCGCGCTTCGGCCAGAGATTCGCGGTTGCCAATATCGAGAACACCACCTTCAATATCGTACGCATAAACGGTTTCGCATATATGCAACCACTCCAAAAAATGCCCGGGCGCGTCGGGATTGCCTCCATTGGCGATATATTCCTTAAAACGGGGCAGTATCGACACCGGATAAATATAAACGGGCGATGCCGACCATTCGGAAATGGGCCTGTCGGGTTTTTCAATAAATTGCAAAACGCGATTATCTTTGTCTAACCGGACATTGCCCCTGCGCTTGCGATCATCGTAATCGGGATTGTGGCGCACGGCAATGTGGGAGACGGGATTGGATTTGAATGTATCGACCAATTTGGAGAGAGAAAACAGCAGAATATTATCCGCGGCGAGAACGAGAACATCATCGGCAATATCGCGCGCTTCAATCGCAAACTGGATATCGCCCACAGCCCCCAAACGATTGTCGTTGGAAGTCGTGCCATCGTCGAGTATCTCAGTCTGTATCGCTCTATTTTCACGCGCCCAGTCGGCAAAGTGCCCGTAAAATCGGCGATTGGTCACCACATAAACACCATCGATATCTGCAATAGCTTTAATCTGTTCAAGCAGGTAATCGAGAATCGTCTTGCCCCCCACTTTGAGCAGAGGCTTGGGAAAGTTTTTGGTAAGAGGATACAGCCGCGTAGCGTATCCCGCCGCGAGAATAATAGCTTTCACAGAATCCTGGCTCCATCGTCGGGTTGACAAATAAAAACCGGGGCATTTTTTGACAAATCGGGATGTTTGGCGCGATAAGCCGATTGAATCTGTTCAATCGCCGCACTGGACTTTTGGGGATTCACCAGCGCAACACAACAGCCCCGAAACCCGGCACCACTAAAACGAGCACCGTAAACCCCATCGGTCTCAATGAGAATATGATAGAGATCAATGAGGGGCTTGCTACCGCATTCGTAATTCTCAATAGAACTGCGCCCCGACTCAGCGATCAGCCTGCCAAAAGTATTGAGGTCGCCCGCGCGCCAGGCATCAATACCCATAAGCACACGCTCAGATTCCGTAAAAAAATGTCTGGCGCGTTTAGCAAGGGCACCGCTCAACAGGTTTTTATGCATATCGTATTCTTCAAAGGCAATATTGCCGAGCAGAGGTTCTCGGTCGGAACACCCCACGGCATTGAGCAATATTCGCGCAGCACGGGCGCATTCATCTACCCGCGTGTTATACCCCGTTGAAACCAGAGCCTCGCGCAAGCCCGATTGGGCAATCAGAATATCAAAGTCTGGCATAGTATTGGACCGGGGAATCAATTCGTGCCTGGCAGACGCGCAATCGATCACCGTGAGAAAACCCTTTTGCGATAACAGGATCGCCGATTGATCCAGAATACCATTTTTGAGACCGAGGTAGCCATTTTCAATCGCTTGATCGAGCCGAATATTATCAGCGGGCCACAGGGACAAATCATTGGCCTCTTCATAAGCGAGCAAATACGCCACGCCAATAGCCGCCGATGAACTCAAACCCCCTTCGTTCATCCTGCCCGCCGTAAGCCCCGTAATCCCGCGCGTGAGCTTATAGCCCTCTTGCTGTAATGCATGCACTGCGCCACGCGGAAAATTGCCCCAATCCCCATCTATTTTGTCGGGTACATCGGCAAGCGCAAATAATACCTCGCCCTCAAAGGTAAGACTCTGAAGATGCGTATTCCCATCCTCCGATGGCGCGAAAGCCAGGTACACAGCCTGATCAATAGCCATGGCTGTAACCCGCCCGAGTTGGTGATCAATATGTGCGCCAAGCGGACATACCCGATAGGGCGATCGCACAACGCGCACATCGGCAGGCGCAACACCAAATCGGCAATTCATTTCAGTTTTGAGTTGATCTATCATGAGCAGTCAGTTGTCAGTCGTCAGCAGTCAGCGATCAACAACATTACAAAAAAAGGAGAACAACCGCAATGCCACAAATCAAAATAGGCAAAGGTATTGGCGATATTTCAGAGCAAACATTGCGCTTTTATCGGCAAATTGGGGTCGATGCGGTAGTGATGCCGACGCGATGGCGTACAGAACCGGGAACGGGCGAACGCAAACTGGTCCCGCCAACACAGACGGGTCCAAAAGGCGCGCAGGGTGGGATATGGGACGAGCGGGAATTGCAACGCATCAAAGCCAGAATAGAATCGTATGACCTGATCCCTCTAATCGCGGGATTGGGTATTTCAGGGCGCGTATTAATGGGCCAACCGGGCAGAGAAGACGATCTGAAAATTATAAAAACCAATATCGAAATCGCAGGGCGGCTGGGACTTCGGGCGTTGAACTACAGTTTCACAGCCCTCAGAGCATCAGAAGGATATGCAGCACAGCGAGGTGCGGGACGCGGCGGCGCAGATTTGCGGGACTTTGACAACGAGCGGATAGCCAATCTCCCACCTCTCAATTCAATCGGGCGAATTGGAATGGATGAAATGTGGGACAATCTGACCTATTTTTTGGAAAACGCGATCCCAACTGCGGAAAAAGCGGGTGTACAATTGGCCGCACACCCCAATGATCCACCGGTTCCAGAATATCGCGGCGTTGCCCAACCCCTGGGCGATATCGAAGGCATGCAACGGTTAATCGAAGTGATAGACAGCCCATCAAATTGCATTTTTTACGACACGGGCGTAATGACAGAAAAAGGCGCAGATGCCGTCGAAATGATTCGCTATTTTGGATCGCGGAATCGCATTGGAACCGTACATTTCCGAAATGTGAAAGTGGAAATACCTCGATTTAAGTATATCGAAACTTTTCACGACGACGGCGAATGCGATATGTTTGCCTGCGTACAGGCATTTCAAGAGGTGGGTTACAACGGCATGATCGACCCCGACCACACGCCGGGCATCCTGAGCGATACACCAGATACGCGCATTGGCTGGGCGTATGCCATTGGTCAAATGGTCGCTATGCGAAATGCCGTAGAAAAAAAGAAATAAAAAAACCCCAACGCGAAAAAGCGTTGGGGTTGCATGTGATATTGTGTGTCAGAAACTGAGAACACTATAAACCAGAGTAATCGCAAAAATTACGCCTATAATTCCCATGGCGACTTTGAATTGTAAGCTGATTCTATCCTCTTCCCGGTCGCGCAATTCGTTGAAAGTCTGCATGGCTCTCCTCCTTTGAGTAGTGCGGACGGATATGTTCTATATAAATAATACTAATTTTTTATATTAAGTCAATAGACAAAATACGACTCTTGACAATTCGTGCAGATAAATCTATCGTTTGCGATAGACTTTGTATGGATATCATACCCGGAGAGAAATACCAATGAAGTGGGTGGTCGTGACTGTAACTGTTATAGTGGCACTCGTAATTGTGGGCGCGCTGGGCGTTGCTTACCATCTGAAAACCAATTTTCCCAAAGCAGATCCGCCTTATAATATTCGCGTGTCGGGAACACCCGAACAAATCGCACGGGGACGTTATTTAGCCAATCACGTCACGGTATGTCTCGAATGCCATTCAACGCGGGATTGGGCGCATTATTCTGCGCCACCGCTACCGGGCACCGAGGGCAAAGGCGGCGAGATATTTCCGGAAACAGCGGGATTTCCGGGCACCTTAATCGCCCCCAATATTACACCGGCAGCTCTGGGAGATTGGACAGACGGTGAAATCATTCGGGCTTTTACCAGCGGCGTAAATAAAAACGGCGATCCGCTTTTCCCACTGATGCCCTATCGCGCATATCGAAATCTCATACCGGCAGATATTGAATCCATTGTCGCTTATGTGCGTACCCTATCTCCCATTGACCATATCCCGCCGCGGTCCAAATTGAATTTTCCCATGAACCTGCTTGTACGCACAATGCCAGAACCCTATAAACTCCCCAAACCGGTTGATCGTTCAGACCCCATTGCTTATGGCAAGTATTTGGCGACCATTGCCGGATGTGCCACTTGCCATACGCCTCATAATCAACAGAGGCAGCCCGTTGAAGACATGCAATTCGCCGGAGGATTTCAATTTCGATTGCCCAGTGGCAAAACCGTGCAATCGGCCAATATCACACCCGACATAGAAACGGGAATTGGGCATTGGAAAAAAGAGTACTTCATCGGGCGTTTCAGACAATTTGCCGGGGAAAACGCAAGGCACATTCTATTGCAGGATGGCATGAACAGCGTGATGCCCTGGACGATGTACGCGGGCATGACAGACGAAGACCTCAGCGCCATCTACGACTATCTGCAAACCGTCGCGCCAATCCGAAATGCCGTCGAACGGTTTGTGGAATAATAAGAGGAAAATATGGAATCAGGTTCCGGAGCATTTAATTTTAATCGCGTCAAAGTATGGTATCATTGCCCTCAAGACCATCTTACCGACCTGCCAGTGGTATTTGCCCTGCACGGGGCCTCGCGCAATGCCAGCACCTATCGCGACACCTGGGCCAGCCATGCCGATACGCACGGATTTTTATTATTGGCCCCGGAGTTTTCACAGGAAAATTACCCCGATGAAAGGACATTTAACCTCGGCAATGTATTTGCCGAAGATGGAACGCGAAATGCCACAGCCGATTGGTCTTTTCAGATAATTGAAGGCATTTTTGACCACGTCAAAAAACGAGTGGAACTCCGGGCATCGTCCTACGGATTTTATGGGCATTCGGCGGGCAGCCAGTTTGTACACCGATTTTTGTACTTCATGCCTCAGTCACCTGCACATATTTTTATAGCAGCTAACGCCGGGTGGTACACCATGCCCACATTCAAACAGACCTATCCCTATGGATTGACCGGCTCGGGTCTGACTGTCGCGGATTTGAAACGGTCCCTGAGCCAGCGGGTTGTAGTACTCCTGGGAACTGATGATATAGACGTGAACCACCCAAAATTGAGACGGACACCAGAGGCAATGATGCAGGGCGCACACCGCTTTGATCGCGGTCACACTTTTTTTGAAACAGCAAAACGAGAAGCTGAAACACTCAATGTGCCATTTAACTGGCAGTTGGACACAGTACCCAACGTGGGACACAACAATGCGGGAATGGCAAAAGTGAGCGTTGCGTATTTGGTGTAATCCGCAGATGACGCAGAAAAAACGCGAGTGAGCGGTGTACAACTGGCCGCCTATCAGGCCAGTTCATTTGAGCGTTTTACGCAGATAAAAAAGAGGACTGGGCTGGGATAGGCTAATCGCTTATAAATAAAAGAATGGCCGCGATCATTCATCGCGGCCATCTATGTACTACAAGTCATAGAACCTCCTATGTCAGCCGATCGGGGGAGAGGTCCTAACACCCGACCGCTGGATACAGATTGGTGGCATAGTAACCTCCTCTTGTGAGTATCGCGGCCCGTCACACCCACTCGCGGTCCAATGAACTCTCTATGCCCTGTGTGTTTGTGCGAAGGCCTAAAGAACGGTATCCAGGTCGGGTTACCGAATGGCGGTAACGAGTCCGACACAAAAAAGACCAGATATAAAACACACGGGCGAGAACCCTTTCGAGCGGAATGCCGCCTGACGATTCATATCGCCTGTTATTTTGGAATATAACCCGATAAATTGCGGGATGTCAAGACCTAATTTGAAATTTTTTTATAGGCATCTTTAGGTAAAATTATATACTATATACCAGTGCCCAATCCGCGCTAATTATTTTAGCTACAGAACAGGAGAACACAGATATGGGATATGGCAAACGAGAAGACCCGAAATTGTTTAACGACGAGCAAATGCGTCAATATATCGCAGACGGATACGTGGTTTTTAAGCCGGATGTGCCCAATGACCTGCACGAGACAATTCGGCAAAAACTGCAATTTATGGTCGATGAAGAATTCAATTACGGCAACAACGTGCTACCCCGCGTCCCCGAGATGGATCGCATCTTAAACAGCCCAGAAGTGCGGGGCGCGCTCATCAGCGTACTCGGCCCGGGATATATCGAACACCCGCATCGATTTTGTCACTACATCGCGCCCGACGCAACACACAGAACACTCGCCCAAAATTGTCATCAAGATTCCTACACCCCCCTGGGACGCCCGCGCCAACACTACCCGCGTTTTGCGCGCATCATGTACTATCCGCAGGATTCGCCCATTGAAATCGGTCCCACACACGCGATTCCCGGCACGCAGTATCACAGGCGATTGACCGATGAAGACCGTCAAAACGCCATACCAATAGCCGGTAAAGCCGGCACCGTATCAATCACGCATTTTGATGTGGGACACGCCGCAGGCATCAACGCACTTCGCCAACCCCGGCACATGATCAAATTCATTTACGTGCGCGCAGAAGAACCGACCGAACCCTCGTGGGATTGTCGGGATCATATCTGGCGAAACCCCGAAACATATAAAACACCGCATGATCTGCATCTGGTCTGGTCGCATATATGGGATTGGCTATGTGGCAAAAAGGATCGATACGAAAGTTTTCGCGCATCAGACCCCGCAACTTGTGGATTGGAAGACCTGCATCACGACAACCAGGACAAACAACTCGCAGCCATGCATTCAATAGCCGCAACAAAAAATACCGATGCAATTCCCGTGCTGATTCGCAAGCTCAATACCGACGACCAGTGGACTCGTCTCGCGGCTATATATACCCTGGGCGCAATAGGCCAACCCGCAGTACAGCCCCTGATAGAAGCACTATTAGACGCCGCACACAAAGACGAGGACCCCGTACCCGCATCGTGGAACGAAGGCGCCATCTCGATGGAAGATGCTGCCCAGGCACTTGTCGCCATAGGCACACCTTCACTGGATCCTCTAATTGGACTGCTGGAAAACTCAAGCGAATGGGCACGCATCAACGCGGCCTTCGCGCTCGGTGAAATGGATTCTCTGGCGACACAAGCTGTCCCTGCACTCACGCGCTGTCTGGACGATGCCTCTCACTGCGTTGTGCGAACAGCCACAGATGCGCTGGGTAGCATTAGGAAAGATAGCGAAGAATTTATACCAGTACTCGAGCGACTACTCAAAGTGGGACGCCCCGAATGGCAAATGCCCGACCGACGCAACTGGGCGCCCTATGACCAGGTCCGCGTCAACGCCGCAATGGTATTTACGCGCCTGGGCAAAGACGCCACATCTGCCGAAGCTCTCCTGCTCGACACATTATCTGACCCCAACGGTCACGTCGCTGCATTTGCCCTGGAAGCATTGCGACGGATAGGCACGCCCTCGGCAATGGATGGCGTCATGGAATATCTGATGACGCGGCGGTGGGATGAAAGCATAGAGAAAGGAAGACTATTTTGAACACACGACACTTGATTTCAACGCAGGGATCAGACCGTGGAACCGGATATAACATGAGCGGGAAACTGATTCGGCGAGATGGCAAATTATTCATCGGATGGTTGGATGCCCCGCCAGAAGAAGGCACACAGGCGAGAATCATGATAGGCGTATGTGACGAAGTATCTGGCGAGATGCATCGGGCATTTCAAATTGGCGAAGGCATTGACAACCACTGTGGACCCGCCCTGATACTGGATGGCAACGGCCGATTGCACGCCCTCGTCGGAGCGCATCACGGCCCGTTTTTTTATCGATGGTCGGACAACCCTGAGGACCCGAATACCTGGAGTGAGCCAGAGGCATTGGGCGCATTGAGCACATATCCCAGTTTCGCAGTAGATCAGCACGGAACACTTCACCTGGCACATCGCGAGAGCGGGGACAGATGGGCCATGTGGTACCGGCGAAAAAAAGCAACCCAGAATTGGGAACCACCGCGTTCAATTGCAGTAAGCCCGGTCGCAGGATACAACCATTTCATGCAATCCTTAACCACAGGACCAGACGGAACCCTGCATCTGGTATTTCAATTTCACTTTGCAGAATCTGGACATGCAGCAGACTGCCGGGGACGCGCAGCGGTACATGTATATTCAGAAGACGGCGGCGATACGTGGTACAACGAAGGCGCGCGCTTTGAAGACCCATTGACAATGGAAACCATGCGAGCCATTTGTCACGACCCGCAGGGCGGAGATGGTCAGCACAGCGTGCGCGTTGGCAATCACGTCGTAGATGCAAACAATCAACCGTGGTTCTTCTGCTCATATCCCGGGTATCAAAGCGGCGTATTGTGGCATCGCAGCGACGCGGGATGGGAGCCTGTGGATTTATCCCCAGTCCTCGATGGTTTGAACATGGAAGGCGGACGCGCGACATCGCTATCCCGAGATCACAAAGGCAGATTGCACTTTGCATTTGCAACACATCCGCACAAAAAGCGGTGTGAGTGGTTCAGCCCCGAACTGGAATTATTTTATGCAATACTCGACGAAAAAGGCGGGTTGATTTCTTT
>JAPOXY010000278.1 GCA_026706845.1 Gemmatimonadota bacterium | reverse complement strand
CCCTATGTGGGCCACTGGAAAGAGGTATCCATATTGCCCTAGTCAGTACCTGGGAGTCTATACGAAAAGTGAACCTGCAATCTCTACATGAATGTGGACCAAGCCGACTACGCCTCTTCCAACCGGCAGCTAACTATGAGACTACGGCAGTTCTTGGTTCCCATGCGAAGTTTTATATTGTCGATGAAGTGCGTATTTACATTGGAAGTGCGAATCTTACTTACCTTGGACTCAACCGGCATCTAGAGATGGGTGTATTATTGCAAGGCGAGATCGCACAACAAATATACCAGTTCTGGCAGTATTTATGTGAGATCGGTTTCTTTGTAGAAATTGATAATCAAAATCTTTCATAGAGATATGGCACTTACAGGTGATTTCGAAGAAACGATAAAGGCCCGCGTGCAGCGCAGTCTGGCCTTCCGAGAAGAATTCAAAAAAGAAGCTATCCGGTGTATACGCACCGACGATGTGGACACCGGTAAAGTCGTAATGCGCGACTATATCAATGCGACGAAGCATGGCACTTACCGATAAAAGACTCGCAACAGTGTCACGAGTTTTGCCGCGAACTCGAAACTAACCTATGCAATCAAACACAGACATAAAAACCACCATCCTCCGCCCGCGGTTGCGCGCTACGGGATTGGTGTTGCCACTACTGGCATTCATTGGCGTCACCTTTATCGCGCCGTTGACGACAATGCTCGTACACAGTGTGTACGATCCCACAGTCGCCGATGCCCTGCCCGAAACCCTCGGCCTTCTGAGGCAATGGGATGGAAAGAGCGCGCCTGACGAAGCAGTGTACGCAGCGGCTGCGCGCGAGCTATTAAAAGCGCGCACAGATCGCTCACTGGGCCGGGTCGCCACCCGCGTCAACCGCGTGCATCCGGGACTTCGCAGCGTTTTCACGCGCAGTGCAAGAGGGTTACAAAACGTCCGCGAAGGTCCCTATCGCGATGCCATGATCGGCCTTAATACTGCATGGGGCGATGTACAAACCTGGCACGCGATCCGCAGTGCTGGGGATCGTTACACCGCGCGACACTATCTCAATGCCCTCGACCTGCAACCTCTGCCCGACGGCTCTATTGATCGCCAGCCCCCAGAACGCCGCATCTACCTGTCCCTCTTGTGGCGCACCTTTATCGTGAGCCTGAGCATCACCGCGATCTGCCTGCTGCTCGGCTACCCCATCGCCCACCTGATCGCGCATTCGCCTCCGCGCATTGCAAACCTGCTCCTCATTCTCGTACTCGTGCCCTTCTGGACATCGCTCCTGGTGAGAACCACATCCTGGATCGTACTGCTCCAGACCCAGGGCGTACTCAACGACTTGCTCGTCACAATTGGGCTAATCGGCGACGACGGCCGCCTCGCCATGATCTACAACATGACTGGCACACTGGTGGCAATGACCCATGTGCTCCTGCCCTTTATGATCCTGCCTCTTTATTCGATCATGCGCGCCATCCCACCGAGCCAGATGAGTGCCGCTGCATCGCTGGGTGCGAACTCCTTTCAGTCATTTTGGCGCGTGTACTGGCCGCAGACCCTGCCCGGTGTAGGTGCCGGATCACTGCTGGTATTCATCCTCGCCATCGGCTACTACATCACCCCCGCGCTGGTAGGCGGCAGCACCGGGCAACTCATCTCCAACATGATCGCCTACCATATGCAGACCTCGCTCAACTGGAGCCTGGCCGGGGCACTTGGCGGCATCTTGCTGGTATGCGTGATCGCGCTCTATCTGCTCTACGACCGCATAGTCGGCATTGACCGCATGAAATTGGGCTAACATGATCTCGACACAACACATTGGCCGGGTCGCGTACCTGGCCTCATGTACCCTGATCTTCGCGTTCCTGATCGCGCCAATTCTGGTGATCGTACCGCTGAGCTTCAATGCCGAACCCTACTTCACCTTCACCGAAGGCATGCTGCGTCTGGACGCCGAAGCGTATTCCCTGCGCTGGTACCGGCAAATCATCGAAAACGAACTGTGGACGCGCGGGCTGGTCAACAGCCTGATCATCGGCATCGCTTCTACCGCGCTGGCAACCGCGCTGGGCACACTCGCTGCGCTGGGTCTATCCAGCTCCGCCATGCCGGGTCGCCGCTTCGCAATGGCACTATTGATCTCGCCGATGGTCACGCCAGTGATCATCTCCGCGGCGGGCATGTTCTTTTTTTATTCAACCCTGGGCCTCGCACAGACCCACATCGGATTGATCCTATCCCACGCCGCACTGGGCACGCCATTTGTCGTAATCACTGTAACCGCTACCCTATCCGCCTTTGATACAATCCTGACGCGCGCTGCCGCAAGTCTTGGTGCCTCACCGATCCTCACGTTTCGCAGAGTACAACTGCCGCTAATCGCACCGGGCGTTATTTCTGGCGCGCTCTTCGCATTTGCAACATCTTTTGACGAAGTAGTAGTCGTCCTTTTCATGGGCGGCATAGAACAACGCACCATTCCGCGCCAGATGTGGGCGGGCATCCGCGAGCAAATCAGCCCAACCATCCTCGCCGTGGCAACATTCCTGATCGCCTTCGCCGTATTGCTACTACTCACCGTCGAATGGCTGCGCCGACGCTCCGCCGCCTCTTCTCAAGCAGACTGAGGTCAAAATGGCCGACTTACAGACAACAATACGCGATATTTTGACCTTTATCCAAGAGCGGTTGTATTTTAACCGGGCAGACCTGGAGATTGAGGGACAAAAACACAATGCCGCTTTGTTGCTCAGCACCCTGACGGGACTATTAGGTGGCAAAATCCTGATCGTAGGCGAACCCGGCCTGGGCAAAACAACGGCGGCAGAGTATATCGGCGCGCTACTATATCGCATGCCATTGGGAGCTGTGTGGGAAGCCGAAGTAAGTGGCCATCCCGAGCAGACCGAAGAAAAAATTGTCGGACGCCCAAACCTCGGCGCGCTCAACCGCGGCGAAGAAGATGTGGTGTGGTCGGCATTTTCTGTCCTACCCGTCAAAGTCGTAGATGAAATCAACCGCCTGCCGGAAACAAAGCAGAGTTTGATCCTCAACGGCGTGGATCGCGGCAACTGGTCCTACTTGAACCAGATGCAAATCAATGATGAATACTGTTTGTTCGCAACGGCCAATTATCAGGACCGCGGAACAAATACCATCGTTATCCCCCTTCTGGATCGCTTTGACGTAATGGTGGAATCCAAATATCCGGGCGCGAATTTGTCCTGGATGATCGGCACCGAATCCTCTCCCGCACATCTCCTGCGAGATCCCCAACGCGAGCAAGCACTCCAGGCCTGTCTGGTCAACCCCAATGCCGAAGCAGAGATAGAAGCGATTTGCGAGGATTATGGAAAAACGATCTCCAAGCGTTTGTCCGTACCAACCCTGGGGCGTGCCGAGCGCGAAACCATTCGCAGTGAAATGAGCGCTCTGCCTTTCCAGGCCGATGCCAGTGCCTATGTTCGAACCTTTTTGGCCGAATTGTCTTTCTGCTGCAAATACGGACAAAAACGCACAAATGAAGTCTGTGGCGAAGGTTGTCATTACACGGGCTATCTGTGTTACGAAGTACAAACATGCCCGTCTAATCGCCTGCCCATCTCCATCCGGCGCTACGCACAGGCACTCGCCTGGGTGCTGCGCGACAAAGAAGTGGATATCGAACATATCCGCACAATATTGCCATACACCTGTGCTCACCGCATCCAATGGCGAGACGAAGAAGAAACGCAAGACCACCGGGACGATGTATTGCCCATTCACAGAGCGCGAGAAGCGGTGCGGCAGGTCTTTCGGCGCTATACCGAGCAGAGCGAGCGCATCCAAACAGCTCTAATGACTGCCAATCGCATCTTAAATGGTACCGACGAAAAACCCATTCAGGGCGAACACCCCATTTACATGGAAATTATGCGCGATCTGGGACAAGAGCCTGTGCATCCAGAATTTTCGTAATCCCAGGAGTCAGACATGCGACAAAATCCATTTCGCGAATTTGATCGGATTGCACCATCCGATCTGACCCCTGAAAACGCAGAGCGCGTCAACGGCTTACTATCCCCAAAACGCAATCCCTTTGCCGAATTCGTCGAAGACACAGAAAAAAAGCGCGTCCTGCCCATGGATAAAATTCTCGCATCTCACACCGAGACAATGGATCGGTTGACAGCAGCTTACAGCGCACTGATCGACGAATGCGTCGGCGAGGGACTCTGGCAAGCCGACCGCAAAACCATTGAATCGACCTATACTGCGGCATCGCACATAGTGGGACAAATCGATTGGGAAATGACCGATATCGAAGCATTTTGCGCGCACGCCCTGCAAAGCAATGACGCGGCTTTCTTTGTCATGGAACCCCTCGGCTTGTTCTTATCGGCCTTTTGCAACGCATCGTCCCAATCGGACATTCATCTCGATCTCACGGGTCACGATTTGCGTCTATCCCTTATGGGATACCGCCTTCGCAAAGACATCACACTGACAATTGTGGGAGACCTGGGCGACCTCACGGGCATTTCGCTCATGGGGGGGCACCTGAAGGTCGAGGGAAATGTCCGACACTATCTGGGCGCGGGTATGATCGACGGACGGATTGAAGTCTCGGGAGACGCTGGCAGATCTATCGGCGAACAAATGCAAGCTGGCGAAATCCACATCAATGGACGCCTGGGAGGTGTGGGCAACACCGAAGGCGGCGCGATTTATCACCGCGACCAAATGCTCAGAGGAACAAAAAACCGACCATGAACTTCAACGACATCATCCAGCGCGTTTGGCCCGCTGTTCGCAAGCGCCATCTATTTCCCGAATTGCCGACGCCAGAAGTAATCGAAACAGGCGACGAAGCCGCGAGCATTCAAATGATGGACAAAGTGATCCAATTGAATGCCAATCGGCTGGCCGCCCTCGCGCAAGTAATGGACATAGAAGACGCCACCTCTGCACTCCTGGACCACGGCGTGGGGCATCACACCGTTTGTCCCTGGGATTTTGAGACGCACTTAAAGCTATATGCCGCGCTCAAACCCGTGTTATTGGATGGTGCATTGGTCAAACAAGTAGTCGAATATTTTTCGGACGTGGTAGTCGATACCCATGCCGTGCGCGAGCGCGAATCGAAATTGCCCGAAGTATATCGCCACGCCGAATCGAGTGAAGTAACAGACGTAATTCGGGCATTGTATCAGCGTCTCTGGGGTGAAAATTTGGGTGTAGAAGACCGCGGCGAAGTCGATCGACTCGCGCGCATACCCTATCTGGACGCCTCGCAGTGGGGCGATAGCCTTAGAGCATTCGCACAGGTGATTGCCCCCTTAATCCAAAAAGAAATGGACGATGGGAATGGACAGGGTGGCATGATGGGTGATACCCAGCAGTATTCCGCAGGCGAACTCGCAGCGGGAATGGCACAATTTGCCGAACAGGGATTTTACGCCTTTCGAGAAATGGTGCGCGATTTTGCCGACGAGCTACAAGACGCCAACATGATGCCCGATATGGGCCGGGGCAAAGGCATGCCCTCGGATGCCGACCTCTTGTTTTACATGGCGCGCGCATCCGCATTTCGCCTGCCCGTGCAAACCATGCCCCTGGAAAAAGTGGGCGGATTACATCCGCATTCCCATTCGCCCTGGGAAATTGGCAAACCCGTTCAGCACATCGATGTGTGGACGAGTTTTGGGCGCGTCATGCCGGGCATTTCCCAGATGTGGAACTGGCGAGATGGCGAAACCCACGGGGACGGCGATGGCATACCCGATTGTGTGGTCATCGTCGATTCCTCGGGCAGTATGGTCGATCCGTGTCGAGAAATATCCCACGCAGTCTTAGGCGCTGGATGCGCGGCCGATGCGTATTTGCGACGGGGCAAGCGCGTGGCCGTTTACAATTTTAGCGATGCCCAGGCCGGTGGGAAAGAAGTGCTGGATTTCTCAAGAGATCGCAAGCGCGTATTCTTTGCATTGTGCCGCTACTTCGGTGGTGGAACAGCATTGCATCTGCCGGATCTGGAACCCCTTCTCAAAAATCATGTGGATATTTTTCTCATAACAGATATGCAGATCACCAACCTCGATGCACTGATGCAATTTCTGATCCAAAAAGAAAACCGGGTAACCGCTGTTCACGTAGCGAAAAACCGGGATGCCCAACGATTTCGCCAGCGGGCTGCCACTGCAGACCACATCTGTGTTTATGCAGTTGAACGCACAGAGGATATTCCAGATATTGTGCTATCAGAAGTAAAAACGCGATTTCAGGCTATTTAGTCTGTACACGTCCTCCACAGACCTGCGGGGACAGACCTGGCAGGTGGACATTTACCTATTATTCAGGAGAAAATATGAAGCGTCTTTTTGCCGTATGCATTGCCGCTGGCTTACTGGGTTGCCAGGCACAGGAAAAACCCGAATTTGTAGAGGTCAACCTCGAGGACAAGCAACACAAGCTGAGTTATGCACTCGGCTTAAATCTATCCGATCAACTAAAAAAGCAACAGGGCATGGCGATTGATATGGATGTATTTGTACAGGGATTCAAAGATGGTTATTCTGGAGAATCCCCCCTGCTTTCCTCAGACGAAGCGCTAAAATTTCTAATCGAGATACAGGAAGAACAAAGGGCACAACAACTTGCGGAGAAAAACAAAATGGCAGCAGAAAACCAAAAAGCTGGCGAGGCTTTCCTCGCGGAAAACAGAAAAAAAGAAGGCGTGGTGACATTGGACAGCGGCTTGCAATACAAAGTGATCAAAGCCGGCGACGGAGCGAAACCCAAAAAAACCGACTCCGTAGTATGTCACTATCGCGGAACATTGCTCGACGGCACGGAATTTGACAGTTCTTACAGCCGCGGAGAACCGGCGCAATTTCGCGTGGATCAACTCATTCCCGGCTGGACAGAAGCCCTGCAACTCATGCCCGCGGGATCGAAATGGGAACTCTATATCCCATCCTATCTGGCCTACGGCGCACGGCAAGCCGGGCAAATCAGTCCCAATTCAACGCTCATATTTGAATTGGAATTGCTCGAGATCAAATAATGGACATCTAATCTGATGTCTCGATGGGCAGACGCACGGTCTGCCCTATTTTTTCGCGGGAATCGATTTTGAAGCTGGACATTCTGTATCGCGACAACGACCTGGTCGCCATTCAAAAACCCTGTAGCTGGTTTGTACACCAGACCCAACTGGACCGGTCGGCCATGTGTTGCATGCCCGTATTGCGAAATCAACTCGGACAATGGGTTTATCCGGTTCACCGCCTGGACCGCGGGACATCGGGCGTTGTGCTATTCGCACTTCGCCCTGAAATCGCACGTACATTGGGTGCTGCATTTTCAGCGCGACAAATAAAAAAAGAATACCTATCCGTAGTGCGCGGGTACTTGCCAGATAAAGGGCGGATACACCACGCCTATTGCCCGCCCAACACCTCGTCGCCCGTCGAAGCCATCACCGATTTTCACTGCGAAGGCACCGTTGAACTACCATACCCCGTGGGGCGATATGAAACCGCGCGGTATTCGCTCATGCGCGCAATGCCAGTAACAGGTCGGCAACACCAGATCCGCCGCCACTGTGTGCATCTTCGCCATCCGATCATCGGCGATACGCGCTATGGCGACCGCCATCACAATCGCTTTTTTCAATCCCATTTTGAAATTAGCCGATTGCTGCTAATGGCCACCCGCATCGGCTTTGCACACCCCAAATCGGAGAAATGGACCGAAATCTCCGCGCCAATCCCCGGACCAATTCATCGTTTATTTCAGCAATTTGGCTGGGAATCTGATCTGGAGGACAACTTATGAATGTACTGATAACAGGAGCCGAGAGCCGTTTGGGACAGGCCGTTGCCAGAGAATTGGCACCGGGCAACCAGTTGCGACTCTGGGGAGCGGGCGAACCGCCTTCTGAACTGGATGAAAACATCACCTATTTTGAAGGCGACATGCGCGACCTAGACGTAGCGTGGCGTGCCGTTCGAAACATGCAGGCTATTATCCACACAGGTGAGCCACCACCCAATCTGCCCGAGGACGACCTCGCCTGCGAACGTGAATTACTCGATCTGGCAACCCGGGGCACCCATGTCTTATTCAAAGCCGGTATAGATGCCGGTATAAAGCGATTCGTATATGGAAGCACACTCCAAATATTCGAAGCCTATCCCGATGATGTGTATATCAGCGAAATGTGGCGCCCCATGCCATCGACAGACAAATTTCAACTCACGCGCTACCTCGGCGAAATGACAGCACGCGAATTTGCGCGCGATTTTCCCGTAGCCGTCACAGTATTGCGCCTGGGCAAGCTAATATTAGAAGAAAACGCTTCCCCACAGGACCCGGACCTCATGTGGACCGATTATCGCGATGCAGCGCGGGCTTTTCGCCTATCTCTCAATCGCGATGCACAGTCCGAACTGAAGTGGAACCGGCGATTTGCCCTCCATCACATTTGTGCGGACATTCCGAATCCAAAATATCTGGTCGGCCAAATTAGTGGATCTCAGTTGCGAGGATTTCAACCGCAACACAATTTTGAAGCCATCTGGCGTGGAGGTGACGCGTGAAAAAAGTACTTTTGCTGGGCGCTTCGGGACTAATTGCCCCCAATATCATACCGGATATGGAATCGCATTGCGATCTCATACTCGCCGACATAAAGCCCTATCCCGATGGCAGACCTATCGAACATGTAGATATGCGCCAATACGATCAGGTACGCGATGCCATGCAGGGCATGGACGCGGTGATGAATTTCACTGTAAATCGTCCCGATCCCATCTTGAGCTTTCACGTCAGTACATTGGGCGCATTGCATGTCATGAAAGCCGCTGCCGAATTGGGCATCAAAAAAGTGGTACATACGGGACCGCAACTGGTGCGAAGTGACTACGATCAGGATTTTGAAATCACTGATGTCCCCCGCGCTCCCGGCACCGGGTATTACGGCATAACCAAAATGCTCAGCTACGAAATTTGTCGCACATATGCGCGGATTTACGATATACAGACGATTTGTTTTGTATTCAACGGCCTGGGCCCCGAGCCGAGTGAGCCAATCAAAGGCGAGGACTTCCCCCCATTTCGCATATTCTGGAAAGACCTGGCGCATGCGTGTTGTCTCGCACTGGACATCGAATCCGTGCCGGATAATTATCAGGAATTCAACATGGTGAGTATGACAGCGCACCAGAAATACACCACGGAAAAAGCACAACGCATTCTGGGTTACGAACCGGCTGAACGCTGGGAAAATTATTACAAACGTGACGTGTGATTTATATGTCCTCTTCCAAAACAATTTTTCAAAAAAACCGCAAAGTCATCCCCGGCGGCGTAGTATCAGTCAACCGCGCTGTCGCGCCGGAAATAGCCTTTGTGCGCGGGCAGGGCAGCCATGTGTGGGATGCAGACGGCAAAGAATACATCGATTATCACGCGGCATTCGCGCCATTTATCCTGGGGCACAACGATCCGGATGTGAACGCGGCAGTGGCAAAAGTACTCACCGAAGGCGCAACACTGATGGGATCGGGCACCAACCCCTGGGAAGGGCATTGTGCCGCATTAATTGTAAAACACGTACCTTCCGTCGAAAAAGTCATGCTAACCAATACGGGATCGGAAGCCACCTATCACGCCATTCGAATCGCGCGGGCGCACACGGGGCGCAATGGCGTCATCGTAATACAGGGAGGATACAACGGCTGGCACAACGACGTGGCACTGAATGTAATGACGCCAATAGATGCAATCGGACCGCGGGTCTCGCCGGGCGAATACCAAAAAATACCGCTCTCTGCCGGCGTACCCAATAGCGCGTTAGACGATATACATGTGGTGAATTTTAACGACCTGAATTCAGTGCGCTGGGCAATGGATCAATACGATATCGCCGCGTTAATTCTCGAGCCAATTTTGCAAAATATCGGCATCGTACACCCACAAGCGGGCTATTTACAGGGACTGCGCGATTTGTGCGATGCGCGAGGGGTTGTGCTAATATTCGACGAAGTGAAAACGGGATTTCGCCACGCGATGGGAGGCTATCAAAGCATATGTGGCATCATGCCAGACCTGTCCGTATTTGGCAAAGCAATAGCCAATGGCTATCCCATTGGCGCGATTGGCGGGCGGGCATCGCTCATGGATTATTTTGTCCACAAAGATCCCGCAAAACGCGTACTGATCGCCGGAACGTACAATGCCCATCCCATATCATGCGCGGGCGCCATTGCCACAATGGAAAAACTCGCATCGGCAGATTTTGAACAACTGTACGCGATGGGCGAACAGTTAGAGACGGAATTGACCGCATTATTCAAAGAAGCCGGAATAGAAGTATCCAGTGCCCGACAGGGATCGGCTTTTTGCGTCTATTTCATGGACCACGCGCCGGTTGATTGGCACGATATTGCCGAACACCACGATTTCGCGCTTGACGAGCGGTATCGCCGCGCATTGATTGAAAAGGGCATCTATCACTTTCCACTGGCAACCAAGCAAGGCAGTATTTCATTTGCACATTCACGATCAGATATAGATGAAACGCTCTCAAAAACGCGAGACGTTCTTCAATCACTTTGAGGAGGAGTATATGGAAAGTCCAGCAAAGAAGGCAATTGTCATAGGGATGGATGGGGCGAGCATGGAAATTGTGAAAAACCTGGCCGACTGGGGGCACATGCCCAATATCGCAAAACTCATGGAACGCGGAGCCTGGCGCCCCATGATCGGAGTATTTCCCACCCTCACGCCGCCGGGATGGACGGCTATAGCCACGGGATCATGGCCGGGCAATCACGAGGTCATGGATTTTAACATCCGCGCCCTGGGCAAACGACTGGACCAGACCGTATGGGGCATCAATACAGATCTGTCCAAATCCGAATACATCTGGAATACTTATGAGCGCGCGGGTAAAATGCCGATTCTGGTCAAATGGGAAATGTCGTGGCCGCCCACCGTCACGACCGGGATCCAGGTGGAAGGCACGGGCCCCGGTGTATCCAATCACCATCAGGTCGCGGGCTATCACTTATTTGTAGGAGGCAAGTGGGCACCGCGGCGACTGGTCGTACAGCGCGACCCCGAAACACTGGACCCGAGCGCCCTGCAAACAGTATCGGAATTTGATCCCGTCACCCTCAAAGAGGCAGATGGGTGGACAGCTCTACCCGACTCCAAAAAACCACCGCTTGAAGTTGAAATGGTGATCACGCCTCTGGCGCGCGGGCGCAGCCCCATGAACCGGGGAAAGAAAGGCACACCCAAGCCGTTCTACGGCTTAATCTACGCGACAACCGCAAAGGGATACGATCGCGTATCCGTCTGTAGCACGCGCGACGGGGATACAAAAGTGTGTGACCTCGGCGTGGGCGAATGGAGCGATTGGTGGCTCGACACATTTGAAATAGACGGCGAACAGGTAAGCGGCTACGTACAGATGAAATTGATCGCACTGACCGAAAATGCCGATATGTTCGAGCTATTTGTACCGCAAATCTGGCCTCCCGACGACTATACCAAACCGGCGTCAATCGCGCGGGAAATCGACGAAAACGTCGGTAATTTCTTGCAAAACCCCGGCCGCGATGCCCTGGGCGTAATTGACGATGACACGTATTTTGAATTGCTGGAGTTCCACCACCAGCGACTGGCCGATGTAGCGCAGTACCTGACGGAATCTCGCTCCTGGGATCTGCTGATGATTGAAACGCACGCTTCGGATTATACGAGCCACTTCTTCCTGGGGCAGGCCGATCCCACCAGCGGTGCCGAGCAATCGGTCCTCGAGCGGTCGCGCGAAGGCGTCTTCCGCACCTATCAGTCAATCGATCGCATGATCGGGCGCATCGTTGACGATATCGCCGATGACGATACCGTCGTCGCAGTCGTGGCCGATCACGGCGGTACGTCCAATCAATTCCCCGCGGTCAACATTCGCAAAGTCCTCACAGAAACCGGATTTGTGAAATACCACGAAAATGGGCAAATCGACTGGAGCAAAACGCGCGCCTGCGACGTGGGATTGGTGCATATCTTCATCAATCTGGAAGGACGCGAACCCGACGGAATCGTTTCTCAAGAGGATTACGAAACCGTGCGTCGAGAGCTAATCGCCGCGCTGATGGAATACAAAGACGAAGCCACCGGACGCCACCCCTTCGCGCTGGCTCTGAGCCGCGAAAATGCCGAAATGGTCAACTTGTGGAGCGATCTGGTCGGCGATGTGGTCTATGCACTGCATCCCGAGTTTGACGGCGCACACGGCAAGCAATTGCCCTCGGTGAGCTTTGGCATGGCTGGTCAACATTCGACATTTGTGATTGCGGGCGCGGGGATTAAGCAGACTGGCCTGCTCACAAAACAAGTGCGCTCAATCGATGTCGCCCCCACAATCTGTTATCTCACCGGAGTGCCCATGCCGATGCAGGTCGAAGGCGGCGTGGTTTACGAAGCCCTCGAAGACCCCGATTGGCATATAAAATAAGATGGCAGAAGCATCGACATATCGCACAACTGAGGTACAAAGCGGTCGCGCCGTAACACCCCGGGCCATTTTTGTAGCCATCGTGATCATCATCGCAACCGTCCTGTGGGACGAGTGGATGGCCTACTACATGAGCGGCTCCAATATCAGCCGCAGCCATTTCCCCCTGGCGCTGCTCTTTCCATTCTTATCGCTGGCCGTATTGAACATCATCGCGCGCCGTGCCCTGCCCTCTCTCGTGCTCACACCACCGGAATTGCGCGTGGTTTTGGGGATGGGGCTCGTCGCCGCAATTGTGCCTTATGACGGCGTTACCGGGCACCTAATCGGTGTCTTGGCCGGGGTGTACTATTTTGCAACGCCCGAAAACGGATGGAATTTTTATCTCCATCACAATATCCCAACGTGGCTGGCACCGCAAAATGATACGGGCGCGATGAACTGGTTTTACGAGGGCACGCCCGCAGGCCATGTCCCCGCACTCGGCGCCTGGATAACCCCGCTTTTCTGGTGGACCTGCTTCCTCGGCGCAGTCGCATTTGCCGTCTTTTGTGTGGTCGTCATGTTGCGCCGACAGTGGGTAGATCACGAACGCCTGACCTATCCCATCGTAGAAGTGGGCACCCTATTGACCGAGACCCAACAAGGGGGCAGGCTATCTCAGGTTTTTTCGTCGCCGCTGTTCTGGATCGCGTTTGGACTCGTGATGCTGCTGAAAGTCTGGAACATCGGGTCGTACTTCACACCGATTTTTCCGCACATTCCGTTTGAAGGCGGACAGTTTCGGTTCTATCCCGACTTTCCTTTTTTAATTCGCAGAGTCAGTTTTTACGCAATAGGCTTCGGTTATTTTGCGCGATTGGACGTGCTGTTCAGCGTTTGGGTATGGGTGCTTTTATCTGGCTTTGAGGTCCTTTTATTCAACAAATTTGGGTACACACCCGGCGCAGCAGACCGACAGTGGCAAAGTCCGGCACTGGGCTGGCAAAGCGGTGGCGCACTCATTTTTCTCGCAATCTGGAGCCTGTGGATGGGCCGCGCACACCTCACAGATGTCTGGCGAAAAGCCGTGCAACCAGATTGCGAAGTCGATGACAGCGGCGAATTGCTATCGTATCGCACGGCTGTCATCGGACTGATCGTCTCCCTGTTATTTGTCGCTACCTGGTTATACGCCGCGGGCCTGGCACTATTTGTCATTCTCACATTTTTGCCAATTGCCCTGTTGACATTTTTGGGACTCTCTCGCGTAGTTGCCGAACTCGGCCTCGTGTACGTGTATTATCAGGTACAGCCATTTGACGCAGTATTGCAAATTTGGGGCACGCCAACAATCAACGGGCAAAGTGTCACAATCCTATCGTTTATGCGGATATTTAACAGCGCCGGCAAAGGCTATGTCATGCCCGCTATGACACAATCCGTCAAAGCCGTAGATCGCGTGGTAAAACCCAGACAGATTGCCCTGATGATCGGGATATCACTCATCCTGGGTTATATGGTTTCCGTCGCCAACACACTGTACCTGGGATACGCTTATGGCGCGTACAACCTGGGCAACATGGGACTCAAAAACGCCGCGCCGGGCGCATTTAACAAAGCGATCAACTCCATTCGCAACCCAATTCCAATGGGTGGCAAAGGCGGGTTGGCAATATGGGCTTTAATCGGTGCGGCAGCTATGGCCGCATTCACGATGGCGCGCTATTGGCTCCCCTGGTGGCCCCTGCACCCCATAGGCCTGGCCATACAGGGCAACTACGGCGTCACAAAGGTCTTCTTTTCAATTGTGATCGTCTGGGCAATCAAATCGCTGCTGATGAGAATAGGCGGCGTGGATCTCTACGAACGCGGCAAGCCCTTTTTTATCGGATTGATCGTCGCCCAGGCTTTGAGCACGGCTCTGGTCTTTGCCATCGATTGGGTGTGGTTCCCAGCACGCGGGCACAATGTACACAATTACTAAAAAGGAAACCCAATGATCGGAGTAGCAATTCAAGGCGCGGGAAACGTATCTACCGAACATATCAAAGCCTATCAGAACAACCCCCATACCCGGGTGGTAGCCATTGGCAGTCGCACGTTGGAAAGCGCGAAAAAAAAGGCCATCGCCTGCGGTATAGATTGTGAACTATTCGATTCTTACGACCGCATGCTCGCCCATCCCGGCGTGGATCTGGTATCGATTTGCACACCCCCGGATTTACACGCAGCAGAAACCATCGCAGCAGCCGAAGCTGGCAAACACATCCTGATCGAAAAACCCGTGGCCCTGAATCCCGACGAACTACACGCCATGGATGCAGCGGTTCAAAAAGCCGGGGTAAAAACCGTCGTGAGCTTTGTCCTGCGGTGGAACCCGATGGTCCTATCCATCAAACAAGTCATTGAAAAAGGATGGATCGGACAGCCTCTTCTCGTACAGGCCGACTACTGGCACGGGCCAACCCATCAGCGCCCCAAAAAATTTGAACGACCCGGGTGGAATCCCATGAATGCCGGGGCTATTGTACACGGGGGCTGTCACGCAATGGATGCTGCGCGATATGTACTGGATAATGACCCCATCATTCAGGTATCCGGAGTATCTGCTCGCAATTCCAGTCATCCCGAAACATACCTCGCAACAACTGCGGCCGCGGTTCAATTTGAGCGCGGCACCGCGGGAAAAATTTCCGGATCGACCGAATTTTTTATGCCCTATGTATTCAATCTGGAAGTATTTGGCGACGAAGGCATAATCCGCAACAATCGGTTTTATACAAAACAAATCCCGGGACAACGCGACCTATCTGAAATACCAACCGTATTGCCAGACAGCGGCGCAGTATCACACCATCCCTTCCAGGAAATGATCGACCACTTCATCGACTGTATCACAACAGACGTGGAATCCCACGACAATCTATCCGTAGCGGTCAACACCCACCTGGCCTGCTTCGCCGCTGAAGCATCTGCCCGGGATCGGGGCGCACCTGTTCACTTGAGATAGGAGGAGATACCACATGGCGTCCGACCAAACACTCAAAATAGGACTCGTAGGCTGTGGAGGGCTGGGATCGCGGCACGCCGCCAACGTAGAGAGCATAGAAGGCGTAGAACTCGTGGCAGTTTGCGATCAGGAACGGGCTTCGGCAGAGGCTTTGGTCGACAAACTCGCGTCCCAGCCAGCTATTTACGACAATCACCGAACCATGCTATCGGCGCAATCCCCAGACGCCGTACTGGTCGTAACACCCAATTTTGTACACAGTCCCATTACAGTCGATGCCGCCACAGCAGGCGCGCATGTATTTTGCGAAAAACCAATGGCACTCGCGGTAGAAGATTGCGACGCAATGATTGAAGCGGCTGATCAGGCCGGTGTCTTTTTAATGATCGGATATGTGCGGCGATTTCAAAACGCCTACCGCGAAATGAAACGATTGATCGATGAAGGGCAAATCGGCGAGATTCGCATGGCGCATACCGTGCGTTTGGGCACAGGAGCACCTGGAGGCGTGGCGGGATGGCAGTTGGATAAGGAGAGATACGGCGGGCTTTTTTCAATGCACAGCCACGAACTGGATCAACTGACCTGGATGGCTGGCGAAGTGTGCGCTGTTCAAGCTGTGATGCGATACGATGATGCGTCACATAACACCGTAGAGGAAAGTATCTTTATCAATTTGGAATTCAGTTCAGGTGCAATCGGATCCTTGAGCAGCAGCCGAATTTATCCGGGCGGAAGCTATGAACTGGGCGTGGCTGGCACTGAAGGCTCAGTAAAAATCACCAGCGGAACAGGCGCGCAACTCACACTCAACCGAATAGGCGAAAAATCCGAACACATGACTTATGAGAGGAACAACGGATTGCTGGAAGAAATGACCTATTTTTTAAACTGTATCCGAACAGGCGAACAACCGCAATCCAATGGCCACGACGGCAGACGCACCATTGCGATTTCCCTCGCCGCTCATGAATCTGCGCGCACAGGTAAAAAAGTAGAAGTACAGGGATATAGTTGACGGAGGCCTCAATGGCAAAATTCGAACAAGTACAGGCATTGACATTTGACCTATTTGGCACGATTTTGGATCTGGGCGGCAGCTTGACCCCATTTATCGCCGACATGTTGCGAGAGAAAGGTGCCGACACCACAGCAGAACAGTTCTGGCAGCAATGGCGTTATCGTCAACGCCTGGAACAATTTCAGGACACAATCATGATGCTCGGGCACGGAGGCTACCTGGAGACAGTGCGGCGGGCATTTGTATATGTACTCGCCCTGAATAAAATTGAAATGTCAAAAGAGGAAGTACAGACATTCCTCGCATGCTGGCAGGAATTATCGCCCTTTCCCGAAGTCAGAGCAGGACTGGAAAAATTGGCTGTGCGTTACAAACTCGTCGGACTATCCAACGGCGACCCCGCCTTTCTCGATCACCTGGCAAAAAACCGAATCCAGTGGAATTTCGACGACGTCATATCAGTAACGACAATGGGCGCATTCAAACCGCATCCCGCCGTATATCGCCGCGCCGCGCAAATCCTGGGACTGGAAGTGGGCGAATGCATGATGGTATCGGCCAACTCGTTTGACGTGGTAGGCGCTCGCGCCTGCGGTTTGCGAGGTGCTTATGTAAACCGCTATAACCTGCCCTACGAAGACTCCCCGTATCGCACAGATGTAACAGTCGCCGATTTTACAGAATTGGCCGAAGCAATCGCATAAAAGGCCCAATATGGATAAAGACCTCAAAATCACCCTCGGCGTCGAAGAAGAATTCTTTCTCGTTGACCCCAACACCCGCGACCTCGTTGCCGACCCCGACCCGGGTATCCTCGCCGTTTGCGAAAAGAACAGCGGACCGCACAAAGTAGTGACGGAATTTCTGCGCTCCCAAATAGAGACCAACACCCGCGTCTGCACATCGATAGCCGAAGTCCGCACGGCACTGATAGAGACCCGCCGAATAGTCATTGAAGGCGCTGCACAGTATGGTGCCGCATTGATAGCTGCCTCCACCCATCCCTTCGCGTCGTGGTCAGCACAGATGCCTACCCCTCAAAAGCGTTATGAGGAATTTGCAATCACGTATCAGGAATCCGTGCGGCGGTTGCTCATCGGGGGCATGCACATTCACGCCAGCTTCGGGAACCCAGAGGAACGCATCCGCGTCATGACCGCACTTCGCCGGTACTTGCCCCTGCTCCACGCACTATCCACCTCGTCGCCGTTCAGCGGCGGGAACCTCACCGGCTTCAAGTCCTATCGCCTGAACATCTTCAGTGCTCTCCCGCGCACCGGCCTTCCCGGGCCCCTGTACTCCCAGGCCGAATACGAGCAACTCGTAGAAGACTACCAGCGCCTGAACTTCATCGAAGACGGCAGCGAACTGTGGTGGGACATCCGCCCCGGCAACGCTTATCCAACAGTAGAAATACGCATCTGTGACACCTGTTCGCGCGTTGAAGACGCAGTATGCATAGTCGCACTCTACGCATCCCTCATCCGCATGCTGCTGCGACGGGCACGGGCAGGCACCCTGCCCCCTGAGCCACGCACCGAAATCATCGCCGAGAATCGCTGGCTTGCACAGCGCTACGGAGTATTTGCGTTCCTGGGTGATACGCGCGACGGCGGGCGCATGGATATCGACGACTACGCACGCGGACTAATTGAACAGTTAGACGAAGACGCACGCGCACTCGGCTGCGAAAACGAATTACACCGCGTATCCGAAATCATCCGCGACGGCAGCAGCGCTGACCGACAGGTTGACCATTTTCGCATCCGCTGCCTGGAAGGTGCTACAGAAATAGAGGCATTGCGCGCCGTAGTCGATCTCCTGATTGCCGAAACCCGAGAGGGAATTGATAAAGTCTGAGATAGAGGACCCCATGAAAAAAAACAAACCAAATGTATTATTCATTCTCGCAGACGACCTGGGCTGGCGCGATACATCGTTATACGGCAGTGCATTTTGCAAAACCCCAAACATCGACACCCTTGCCGAGCGCGGCATGATGTTTACCAATGCGTACGCCGCCAACCCGCTGTGTTCTCCCACCCGCGCGAGCATCATGACGGGATTGTGGCCTGCGCGCGTTGGCATTACAACGCCAGGATGCCATCTGGACCGCGTCGTACTAGAATCCTCTTTAAATGAAAAAGGACCACCGCATAACAAAGCTCTGATCGCCCAAAGCGTCACCCGCTTAAGCACAAAATACCAGACCCTATCATCGGTATTTCGCGACGCGGGATACAAAACCGCGCACATTGGGAAATGGCACCTGGGTGCAGAGCCTTATAGCCCGTTTGAACACGGATTCGACATCGACATCCCGCACACACCTGCCCCCAGCCCATTGGCCGATGGATGGTTTGCACCGTGGAAAGTCTATCCCAACAAGGGCGAACCGGGCGAGCACCTGGAAGACCGCATGGCACAAGAAGCCGTTGAATTTATTCGCGAAAACAAAGACACACCTTTTTATCTCCAATTCTGGCAATTTTCCGTACATTCTCCATGGCACGCCAAACAGGATGTAATAGAAAAATACGCGCAAAAAATCGATATCGAAGACCCTCAGCACAATCCCGTCTATGCAGCCATGGTTGAAACAATGGACGACGCAGTAGGGCAATTAATGGGAACGCTTGAGGAAGAGGGGATTTTAGACAATACCATCGTGATCTTCTTTTCCGACAACGGCGGAGTACACTGGAGCGCGACAGAACACGTCCATCCCGATTATATCGATGTACCCATCACAAGCAACGCGCCCCTGAGAGGCGGAAAGGCAAATACCTACGAAGGCGGCACCCGCGAACCGTTGATCATCGCGTGGCCCGGCCATATTGAAGCGAGTACCCGCAACGACCAGGCAATCGTACAGAGCATCGATTTCTTCCCCACCATGACCGAACTCTGCGGCCTCGACGCTCCCGAATCGGTTGACGGCATCAGTTTTGCACCCGCACTTCGCGGCGAAACCCTTGATCGGAACACCATTTTCTGTCACTTTCCGCACTATACGCCGGCAGCAGATGGCCTGCCATCGACTTATGTTCGCAAAGGCGATTGGAAACTCATCCGATTCTACTGCGACAACGACGACCAGACCGACCGCGTAGAACTCTACAATCTGGTGGAAGACATTGGCGAAACAAATAATCTGGCGGACGAATATCCCGACCGCGTATCTGAATTGAATGACCTTATCGACCAATTCCTGACAGACACCGGCGCTGTGATACCCACGCCCAACCCCGCATATCGACAAAATGGATAGACCTCAGTTATCCAGGAGGAGCACATGACTATTCAATACAACGGAATATTACGCGCACTCGTCGCCGCGGTCATACTCGCCGCGGTCAGCACGCTGGGCGATTTTCTGTGGGCGCACCACGCGATCAAACACCGCATGTTCACCGGCATCCTTCACGGCGCACTCTTGTGCCTCTGTTTGGGTGTTGTTCTCGGCTATGGCGGCAAAACGACACAAACGATCCTGTTGGGCGCACTCGGTGGCCTCGTCCTTGGCATATTATCCGCTGGTGGATATTACCTCTTGCGCCCGTTCATTCGCGCTAACGCAATAGTCGTCGCATGGATGGAACTGTGGATCCTTGCAGCCCTGCTCCACTGGTGGGTAAACACCATCTCCGAAAGCCTGAAACGCACATTGCTCCGGGGTATCCTGGCCGCCGTGACTTCTGGTCTCGCCTTCTTGATTTTAGGTATATGGACCAAACACGCGCTCGGCGGGCCGCATTATGTCTATAAGTTGCTTTCCTGGACCATTGCCTTTTTGCCCGGGTTTCTCGCACTATTTGTAACGCGGAAAACCGACTAACACCTGTGGAGGTCTCTTTTGGCCAAACTCGTCTGTCTAACACTGCCCTATGCAAACTATCCTCTCGAGCGAGGAATTGAAGGTGTTGCCCGCGCGGGATATTCCTATGTGGGTTTGGGCTGGTCGCACGAAGGCGAAGACACGCTCGGTTTTGATCCCGATGGGCCGCTTGTGCATCGCACAAAAACCCTGTGCGAACAAGCGGGTTTAACCCCTGTTGTAATCGGACTTGGATCCACCCCGGCAAGAGATAACGCGCGTTATCTTATGCGCAGAATTGATGTGTGCCAGGCACTTGGCGCCGAAACAATTCAGATGGGAGGTGCAGGCGGATATCGGCGGTTCCCCGATGAACCGCTCGCCCCCGAAGTCTTTCGTGCTGCCCACGAAGCCTATGTCGCAGACCTGCAAGAAGCGGGCACCTATGCGCAGGAACGAGACATTATCCTCGCACCCAAACCGCATACGGGCAATACCGCGACCGCAAAACATCTCGCCAGCCTTCTCCCCGAAATTGATCGGCCCTCGGTGCGAGCCTGTTACGACCCGGGAAATGTCCATTATTACGAAGGCATATCTCCCGAAGACGATTTTCCCCATATTGCAGACCAAACCTGTAAAATAATCGCCAAAGACCACATTGGTCCCAAAGCAGAAAACAACTTCCCCATTCCCGGCGAAGGGGATATAGATTTTGAACGCATCTTTGCCACGGCATTAGAAGCGGGCTTTGATGGCCCAGTGGTGGTCGAGCGCGTAAATGGCACGGGTGGCACTTTTACGGCTGAAGAAATCGACATTCGCATCCGACACGCACGCGAAAATGTGATAGATTTACTGAATAGTGCGGGCTTTTCTTTAGATGAGGGATGAAAAGGAAGGAACTATGACGCTTAATGAACTGCGCGGAAAAACAGTAGCACTTGCATCGTCGGGGGGATTGGACAGTTGCACCGTGACAAAATGGCTGGCTGACCGCGGCGTAAATGTCGTGAGTTTAACCGCCGATATTGGACAACCCGATGAGGAAAATATCGATGACATATCCAAACGCATGCTCGCCTGTGGCGCGCGTGAAGCCGTGCTGATCGACCTGAAAACCGATCTGGCAGAAGCGGGTATTGCAATGCTGATTGGACAAGCGCGTTACGAAGGCGGATATTGGAATACAACGGGCATCGCGCGATATGTCACCACGCGGGGATTATTGGAAGAAATGGACCGGCGCGATATCGACGTACTCGCGCACGGCGCAACCGGACGCGGCAACGACCAGGTGCGTTTTCAACTCGTTGCCAACATGCTCAAACCCAGCGTAACCGTATATGCCCCCTGGCGCGACCCCGCATTCCTCGACATATTTGGCGGGCGCAAAGAAATGATCGACTTTTGCAATGCATACAATTTGCCGATCACAGCGACGTATGAAAAACCCTATTCTACCGACGCCAACTTTCTGGGTCTCACACACGAAGCGGGCAAACTCGAATACCTCGACATAGCAGCCGATTTTATCGAACCGGGCATGGGCGTATTTCCCGAACAAGCACCAGATACACCCGAAACATTTAACGTCAGAATAGACGCGGGCCTCCCGGTGCAAATCAATGGTACGGATACCGATTCCGTAACCGCAATCCTGAAAGCCAATGAAATAGGCGGACGAAACGGCGTGGGCATCGGAATTCACACCGTGGAAAACCGCTTTGTCGGCATTAAATCGCGCGGCGTATATGAAAGCCCGGGGCTTTGCCTGCTCGGCGCGTGTTACGAGTTCTTGCTCCAACAAGTTCTGGACAGACGTGCGCGGAGATTTTACGATTCGATTTCTTCATCCCTCGCCGAACAAATCTACCAGGGATATTACTGCGATTTATCCACTCAAATGATGCAGGGCGCGCTCGCACCCGTAGCAAAGCTATTGACGGGTACAATCACAGTCGCCGCATATAAGGGCACGGTATTATTTCAATCATCGGAAAATGTGCCCCACTCTCTCTATTCCGAAGAAACCGCCTCAATGGAAGACATCGGCGACTACGACCACCGCGATTCCGAAGGCTTCCTAAACGTCCTCGGCGTCGGTGCAAAAGCCCAACACGCAGCGGGACAAAGTGCTTTGTAGGTACAACGCTATGAATGAATCATCGAAATCATCCGAAAAGCTCTGGGAAGGGCGATTTTCGGGATCGACTGAAAAACTAATGGAAAAATTCAATGCATCCATTGGTTTTGATCGGCGTCTGTACAAAATGGATATTGAAGGCAGCCGAGCGCACGCCCGCGCATTGGCTCGAATGGATGTCTTGACAAAACAGGAACTGGAACAGGTCCTCAAAGGTCTAAATCGTGTGGAGCGTGAACTCGACGCAGGCACCTTGCCATTGACGGATGATCTGGAAGACATACACACCGCAGTGGAAAAGCGCTTGACGGAACTGGTCGGCGATGCTGGCGCAAAAATTCACACGGGACGCAGCCGCAACGATCAAGTCGCCCTGGATGAGCGTCTATACTTGCGCGAAACAGTCGCCAACACCCTCGCGCAGATTGAGCGGTTAATGGGCGTAGTATTAGACATTGCCGAAGAACATCTCGATGTCCTGATGCCGGGATATACGCACGTCCAACAGGCACAACCGATCCGATTTTCGCATTATGCCATGGCCCTGTTCTGGATGTTGGCGCGCGACCACTCGCGCTTTGAAGACTGTTGGAAACGCGCCAATGCCATGCCCCTCGGATCGGGCGCATTAGCGGGAAGTGCGTATCCGGCCGATCGAGAATTTGTGCGCGAAGAACTGGGATTTGATCGCATCACGGAAAACAGCATAGATGCAGTCAGTGATCGCGATTATTTCCTCGAGTATTTATCGGCATCATCTATCTTGATGGCACACTTGAGCCGCTTTTGCGAAGATCTGATCATCTGGTCGTCTTCTGAATTTGGATTTGTCGAACTGGACGACGCCTTCAGCACCGGATCGAGCATGATGCCGCAAAAGAAGAACCCCGATTCACTGGAACTGGTACGCGGCAAAACCGGGCGTGTGTACGGCAACCTGATGTCTCTGCTCACCGCGATGAAAGGCGTGTCGCTGGCTTATGCCAAAGACATGCAAGAAGACAAAGAACCCGTCTTTGATACCGCAGAAACCGTACACATGTCTCTATCGGTCTTTGCGGGTGTATGGCAAACCATGAAAATCAAAGGCGAGCGGATGGCCGATGCAATAGATGGCACCATTTTAGCCACCGACCTGGCCGATTATCTCGTGCGAAAAGGCGTACCTTTTCGCAGGTGTCACCGCATCGTAGGAGAACTGGTAAAAACCGCTCTGGCGCGCGGACAAAAATTAGAAGAATTGGACCTGCCGACATTGCGCGCAGCATCTGAGGTATTCGACACCGATGTGCAAGCCGTATTGTCCGCAGAAGCCAGTACAGCACAGCGCAATCTGGATGGCGGAACAGGACGCGATTCTGTTTTGAGACAGATCGAAGCAGGACGGCGTTTGCTGACCGATGGAGAGGCATCTGGATGAAGCGTTTTTACGAGCAGGATGTGCGGCGTTTTTACGATTTGCTTCAACACAAATCAGACTTGGGCCTCACGCAACTCAATGTAATGGATGGCGAAAATCTGATTGGCGTGGGACTGTTTGACAACGAAGATGATTTTGTCTCTGAGTGTTCGCGCTACAATACACTGGGCCTTCTTCAAGCTGGCGTGAACCCCCGGTCATCACATCTTTTAGACAGCTACGGCGGGCTGCAAAATCGCATTCGCACGCTATTTAGCGACGTGGTATCCAAAGAGGATATTGCGTGTGTAACAGGTGTTGTCATAACGGAACCCGGGCAAATAACCGAAGCCGCACTGGCATATCAAAAAGATGTATCCGTGTTGGGAGATGGCGCGCTATTTTTCCCTATGGACAGGGAAATTTCGATAGAAAATGGACGGCCAAATCGCACGGCCAGACAAATTGCAGAATGGTTTTTGGGGGAAGCGACATTGTCCAGAATCGACCTGACCAGCATGGTTTCCGTGCCCGGCACATCAGACCCTGAAGGCACATGGTTTCACCCCCGTCTGCGGTTTCACAAGTACCGCCCGTATATTTTAGATGGCATTTTTGAGGCAATCTGTGGTGAGCGAGGAGAATTTCATGATTAAAAAATCGATTTCATTGATTACTGCGATGAGCTTTTTACTTTTTTCTATTTGCCCTGTTCGGGCAGCCGAAAGCGAAAAGGAAACGCAATACGACCGCGGAATTCACGAATTGGAAGATGATGGATGGGAAATAGTTGATGTGCGGCGCGTATCGGGCACACGCATCGTGTTAAGTCCCCGGGTGGGTCCTCAAATCGACTTGGAAGAAAGCAATCGCTACGCTTTATTTCAGGGAGCAACCGTTTATACTCAAAAAATAGATCTTCCGATCTTGCATCTGGGCGTAGCGGGATTTCAATTTGCCGAATTTATGAAGCGAGACAATGGCAAACTCGCCATTAAAATTCAATATCGATCAGGCCCTCGCATTGAAACGCGGCTGGTGAATGTGCAAAGTGAAAATAATCTGCGCCGCTTGAGAGAATACATCGAACATTTCGATGAAATCGTAAAGGGCGAATACACACTGACAGACTCCTCCAAAATAGACGAGACCTATCCGCAATATACCGAGGATGACATTTCTTTTGAAGAACGCAGGGTGCGTTTTCAAGTACAAACGCGCTTTCCCGGAATGGTCACCCTGAAGAATGGGCAACAAATCAAAGGCGAATTTTTGCCCGCCTATGAAGATAGTAACATTTTGATCGAGACGGATCTGCGCGTTCAAAAAGTCACTGTAGATGAAATTCACAAAGTGCATTTCTTTGGAGAACGCGGCTCAGTTGCGATGGAACGGGCAATTATACAGGGAATTGGAGGCGCCGCAATGGGCGCATTGACCGGGGCACTTGCCGCCTGGCAGACCAATGCCGACGTCAAAGAGACGACAATTTGGGCCGCTGCAATTTTTGGCATCTTTGGTTTTGTAAGCGGGCTGGTAACAGGTGCCAGAGCCACGCAAAGCGGCAAGACCTTCACACTGGGTCCTGTTGAGGGTGACAATCGGAGATAACCCAATGACAATTTTGCCCTATAAGGACAAAACCCCTCACATTGACCCGTCGGTTTATATCGCGCCCGGTGCTGTTGTCATTGGCGATGTGGTGATTGAAGCACACGCGAGCATCTGGTTCAATGCCGTGATTCGGGGCGATGTTGAACCCATTGTAATCGGCGAAGGCTCAAATATTCAGGACGGCACTGTCGTGCACACCGACCCGGGTTATCCCTGTAATGTCGGCAAAAATGTAACCGTGGGGCACAATGCGATCTTGCACGGTTGTCGAATAGAACAGGGCGTAACCATCGGAATGGGAGCAACTGTATTGACTGGCTCAGCAGTGGGTAAATCCGCGCTGGTGGCTGCCCACGCACTGGTATTAGAGGGAGCAGAGGTCGAGCCGCGCACACTTGTTGCCGGGGTGCCCGCCAAACCGCGTCGCACATTATCAGACGACGAAATCGCGCGTTTTTTAAACAATACCAGAAGATATCAGAAACGGCGTCTGCTTTATATGGGTAAGAGGTAAGATGCGAGATACCTAGCCCTCAGCTTTAACGCGCCTCAGGAGACCTTTTATGAAACGATGGCTTTTGTGTTTTGCACTGCTTGCGTTGTACACGGGATGTGGTTCATCCAATCCCGTGACACCCGCGCCCGAACCATCTGCTGAAGAAACGTATGACCACGTCACCGCGGATGAGGCCGATGCCTATGTCGCCGACATCCACCGGGTTTTTACATCTATTGACGTCTTTCTCTGGGAATACAGCGGCGTAACCACCGAGACCATTAATAACTTGATCCCGCTCTACTGGTCGCGGCAATTTTTAAGCAACATAATCGCGCGAATTCACGCCATTCAATCTACCTTGCACGACATGCGTCCCACAAATCCGTATCTGCTCAGATTGCACATCGAGGAATTTGAAGCCGCCTTTGTAGATTATCTCGATGGGGTCACTTTTCTGCAACAAAATATCGATTTTATCACGCCAGAAGTTATAAATGGCCTGAACATGCGCATGGGAGCGGGCAATGTACACATCATCCGCCTGCAGATCTTTCTGCGCGACCTGACCGGCCTACCAGTGAATTTCGGCGGCAGCCTCCCCGGAGATGGGCAGACCTTTGGCGGAGAAGTGGCGGGGAAGAATGAACACAAAACAAAAAGACAATAAAGGCATAACATGGGCAAGACCGCATATTTTAGATTATTCGGGCTGTTAATCCTGCTGTGCTCTGTGGGGCAGGCGGATGCGCTATCGCAGTTTGCATTGCTGACTGCAAATCGGTGTGTGAACTGTCACATCACCGCGCAGGGCGGGGCACAGCGGGACGAATTGGGACAGTACTCGATGGACGGCGTGGGATTGCTCGCACCCAATTACGTCTTGCCGGGCAAAACCGCTTATGCCGATGGCCTGGTACTCATGGGTGCGGATCTCCGCGGACAAATGGCGCGATCTCATACATCGCCAGAAGCCGAGCGCAAAGTATTCCCCATGCAAGTCGCCCTATACAGTGTTGTCCGCCCCTCAAACGCCCTGAAAATCGAAGGCTCTTATAATTTTGGTCCCGAAAAATACGCGGGACAGCGCGCGTGGACAGCATCGGCAATATATCAACCCAATTACAACTGGCCCGCATTGCGCGTCGGACATTTTCAGCCAACCATTGGCATGCGGTATGACGACCACACCATGCTCGTGCGGCAAACGCCCGACGTTGCCGGAGCCACATCGCTAATCGCGCCCAATTACGCAGAATACGGCGCAGAAGTACACTATTACAAAAAATTGTGGCTATCGCTAACCGCAGGCATTTATTCTGCCCGGGCACTCTCTGAAAATACCGTACAAGACGCCTCCTTGATCGAAAACCACGATAAACCCTCATACCTGGGGCGCATAGTATTGTGGCCCAGATTGGTCGAACAAAGAATAAATTTTTATCTGGGAGGATCGTGGCTCAAAAACGGCGACTTTTTGATGACAAATCTCTTTGCAGGCGTCGGATTACAGGACAAGATCGCCATCATGGCCGAATATGTCCTATCCGATAAGAAAGGCGTGCGCGAGGCAAAAACCGCCTCGGTCGATATCACGCTTCAAGCAATACCCGGACTGCTTTTGTTCGCACGAGGAGAAACCGGCGAAGTAACGCACATCCGCGCATCAGCGCGCTCTGTTGATCTGATGACGCGGCAGGCTGTACTTGGCATACAAATATTTCTAACACCGCAAATTGAATTGCGCCCCGAATATCGCATCCTAGACACAGAGACCTTTCGCTCATCGCGCTACGCGCTGCAATTGCACGTGTTTTATTAACACCTGTGTGGAGAACCCATGTGGAAAACCATCAGCGTAATCGCATTTATACTCGCGATAGGTATAGGTGCAAAGTGGATAATAGACGGCACTCAGATCTTCACGAAAAACAAGCAGCAAGTGGTCGTAGTAGATGAAATGTTTGGCACTGAAAGCATAGAGTGGAAAGAAGGATTCTGGTTGGGATTGGACATGGCGGGACCAACAGCGGGCGTATTGATCGCGGTGGGGATTTTGGGGTTGTACAAAAACAGGACACGAAGCCATTTTTCCCCATAGCCAGCCGGAGGCCCCGGTGCATTATCAAAAGGAGATTTTCCATGAACCGCCCTCGATCAGCTACTCAATGCACCAGCGTGGATCAGTCTGATCGGCGCGTGCCCATTAATCTCCGCCAGTCCGGTGCGACCCCGGTGGAAATGCTCATTTCCACCCGCGTCCGCAAATCTCCGTATTGGCACCTGTCAATGGAAGTCGGGTGCTGGCGTGCCACTGTGTACAACCGCATATATCACCCGCGCGGCTATGTGCGCCCGCAAGATGGCGGGGCTATGGTCGAATACGACGCACTGGTCAACCACGTCTCGCTGTGGAACGTGGCAGTCGAGCGCCAGATCCAGGTAAAGGGGCCAGACGCCGCCGCCTTTGTCAACTACGTCATCACCCGCGACGCCACCCTCATCAAACCGATGCACGGCAAATACGTCATCCTCTGCAACGAAGATGGCGGCATACTCAACGACCCCGTGCTGTTGCGCCTCGCCGAGGACGAGTACTGGTTTTCGCTGGCAGACAGCGACCTGGAACTGTGGTTGCGCGGTGTCAACGTGGGGCTGGGCTACGACGTGTCCATCGGCGAAATCGATGTGGCACCGGTGCAGATTCAAGGGCCGAAGTCCGAGGCATTGATGGTCGATCTGTTTGGCGAGCGCGTGCGCGATATTCCGTTTTATGGCTTGATGGAAGGGAAAGTGGCCGGACATCCAGTCGTGATTTCGCAAACCGGCTTTAGCGGCGAGAAGGGCTACGAAATTTACCTCAGAGACGCCACCCTGTACGCCGAAGACCTGTGGCACACGCTGCTCGAAATCGGCGAGCGACACCAACTGATGGTAATTGCCCCGGCTCATCACCGACGCATCGCTGCCGGCATCCTCTCCTGGGGTCAGGACATGGACCAGGAAACCCTGCCGTTCCAGTGCAACCTCAGCTACCAGGTGCCGCGCAAAAAGCAGGCCTCCTACATCGGCAAGCAAAAGCTCAACGAGGTACGGGCGGCCATCGAAGCCGGGAAACCTCCATTTCGCAATGTACTGGTCGGGATCACCTTCGGGGGAATGCCGGTGACAGACTATGCCCACGACTTCTGGCTAATCAGTGCCGCCGAAGGCGACGATCCGGTCGGCTACGTCACCTCGCCGTGGTTTTCGCCCGAGCTGGAAACCAACATCGCGCTGGCTTATGTACCCTGGAAAATGCGGGCCACCGGAACAGCCCTGCGCGTCCACCTCCCCCCTGAATACGGCGACTGCGCGGTGTCCGCCGAGGTCGTCGAGGTGCCCTTCCGCCCATCGGTAAACCCCAACATCCGCGAAGTGGCGCAGCGCAAAGGCCGCGATTACGTCAACTAACAGGATGCTCCAATCACCAGAGACAATAATACGCCTTCCTTTCGGGGGCGTATTATTTTTTTTCAGCATGCCAGGTTCTCAGCACTTGAGGCGCGTCATCTGCGGGTCCCACAAGGGTTCGGAGGCGACCGTGGCTGGAAAAGACTCGCCAAAGTATTCGATCTCCACCTGGGTTCCCACGCGGGCGTGTTGCACCGGCAGATAACCGTAGGCGATACCGCGGTCAATGGAGTAGCCGTAATTGGCACTGGTGACATAACCGCCTATGCGACCGTTGATCCAAATCGGCTCGTTCCCCATCACCACCGCGTTGGGTACGTCAAGGGTCAGACAGCAGAGTTTTTGCGCCGGACCTTGCTCACGAGCCCTGGCAAGAGCTGCCCGACCAATGAAGTCCCCCTTCTCCATCCTCACCGCAAAAGAAAGCCCGGCCTCCAGCGGATTGTACTCTGTGTGGAGTTCGTTTCCCCAAAGCCGATAGCCCTTTTCGAGCCTCAGGGAGTCAAAAGCCCCCAGCCCGGCGGCAATTGCGCCGTGGGGCTGACCGGCTTGCCAGAGCTCATCCCACAGGGCTTGCCCAAACTCGAACGGCGCGTAAAGTTCCCAGCCGAGTTCGCCGACATAGGAAATCCGCAAAGCGAGGACCGGAATCGCGCCGATGTCGAGATGCCGCGCGGTCAGGTAGGGAAATGCGCGGTCAGACACATCGGCGTCGGTAGTGCGACGCAGTAGTTCGCGCGCCCTGGGACCCCAAACGCCTATACAACACCAGCGGCTACTCTCATCGCACAGGACAACCGAGCCATCTGTGGGCATGTAACGGCGGATCCACGCCTTGTCGCGCTCGGCGGTGCTGCCGCCTGTGACGATGAGGAATTGATCGTCGGCAAGGCGTGTTACGGTCAGGTCGCACTGGATGCCTCCCTGCGGCGTGAGCATTGAAGTGTAGGTAATGCAGCCCTGGGGTTGATCCATGCGGTTGGCGGCCAAATAGTCCAAGAACGCCAGAGCCCCCGGCCCGGATACGCGAAATTTGGCAAACGGGGTCAGGTCAAAAAGCCCCACGCGCTCGCGGACGGCGAGATGCTCTGTGCCGATGATCGGCGACCAAAAACGCGCCGCCCAACCGCTGCGGGTGTGGCTGTGGTCAATGGGAACCGCGTTGGTCTCAAACCACTGAGGCCGTTCCCATCCCGCGCTTTCGACAAAGACGGCCCCCAGTTCCCGATAGCGTTGGTGGCACAGGAGGAGGCGCAGGCCGCGCGGGGCGTCTATAGGCTGGGCCGGATGAATGATGTCGTAAACCTCGCGGTATTGCTGCGTACTGCGCTGGACGACGTAGGATGTGGTACGCTGGTAGGGAAGGAAGCGGGCGAGGTCGGCGTGGCGCAAATCCATGGTTGGCTGACCGTTTGCCATCCACTCGGCGACCGCCTTGCCAGCACCACCAGCATGCGTGATCCACACCGCCTCGGCCGACCAAAACCCCTTGACCTGAGGGGCCTCGCCGAGCACGGGCATTCCGTCTGGTGTAAACAGCAACAGGCCGTTGACCTTGCGGGATAGTGCGGCTCGATCAAGTGCTGGCAGCAGTTTGCTGGCCGAGATCATCCCCTCGCGGAAGGCTGCGGCCGACCAGGGCCGCATGGAAGGCATCACGGGAGCTTCCTCGTGTGATTCGATATTCTCTGGCTCGACGCGCAAAGGCTCGTGATCGTAGGAACCGACCAGGTACGCCTCGCCCTCTTGCCGACAGTAGATCGCCCGATCCTGATGGCGGAGGATGGGGTGCCGGTACTGCATGGTTTCCCCAGCGAGTTCGGGCAAGGGGGCTGTTTCGGCGTACAGGTGGCAAAAAGGCACCAGCGGCAGGGAGACACCGGCCATCTGACCGATCAGGCGCCCCCATATCCCGGCCGCGCAGACGATGGCCTCGGTGCGGATATGCCCGCGATCAGTATGCACCGCAACCACGCGACCTTCGACCACGTCAATGCCGGTTACTGTGGTATTTCCATAAAACCGTGCAGCCCCGCCAGCCTGGGCGTGCTCGGCCATGGTCTCGGCCAGTTGCCAGGCCCGTGCAATACCATCGCTAGGCGTGTACAGGGCACCGTAAATCGGGTCGGTCAACAGCGGGATTTTTTCGCGGACCTCGTCCGGACCGAGCAAACCGGTATCAATGCCCCAGGCCCGGCCAGCCCCGACCTTGCGCTTGAGGTCGTCGAACCGCTCGAGCGTCGTCGCTACTTCCAATCCTCCGACCTCAAACCACAATGGCTCGCCGTCGGGTGGACTGAGGCGTTGGTAGAGTTGGGTCGTCTCGCGTGCAAAAACAGACATCAGGCGCGAGACATTGACCTGGAAAACGAGGCCGGGGGCGTGGGAGGTCGAGCCGCCGGTTTTGAACAGCGGCCCCTTTTCCAGGACCATAATGTCCTTCCACCCCAGTTGCCCAAGGTGGTAGGCGACGCTGGTTCCGGCGATACCGGCACCGATGATAACGACCCGTGCGTGATCTTGCATCATAGTCCTTTCGGTGAAGAAATGTCAGTGCTGAATAACGCCGTTGATGGACCGACCTGAACCAGTTGTACACCGAGTTGCTAATTTTATGACGCACTGTTTTTCTCGACGAGAAACCGCACGGTCTGGCCTTCGAGATCAACCGCATCGCCATCCACCTCATCTACGCGAACCAATCTCGTACAGAGCGTCTCACCCATGATATAATCTCGAAACTGGTCGAAAGCAGGTGCCAGAGAATTGCCATTATCCATATATGTCACAGTGATCCGGTCTGAAACATCCAGCCCCTTATCCTTGCGGATATTTTGAATCACATGGACGATCTCGCGCGCCAGACCTTCGCGTACTAAATTTTCATCCCTGTGCAAATCCAGCGCCACCGTAATATCGCCTTCATTGGCCACAGCCATATCTTCTTTCTCTTCGCGCTGGATCAAAATATCATCCACCGTGAGATCTAAAGGCTCCGCACCATCCAGATCCAATGTCAGCGCGTGGCCGTCGCGCAGCGATTGGATCTCTTCAAAGCCGAGACCCGCAATCTTTCCCGCAGCCACCTTCATATTTTTCCCCAGACGCGGCCCCAGCGCTCTGAAGTTAGCTTTTGCAGAAAGCGTCACAACGGCCTCTTCATCGTGGCGGATATCCACCTCTTTCACATTTAACTCATCCGCGACAATATCCTGTAATGCCCTGAGATCTTCGCGCACATCCTCCTGCATAGACACGAGAATCACCGCACGCAAAGGATGTCGGGTCCTGACATTGGCCTGACTGCGCAAAAACCTGCCCAACCCAACCGCTGTTCGCGTGCGCGCCATCTGCTGCTCGAGTCTCTCATCGAGATCGGCCTCAATCACATCGGGATAATCGCACAAATGAACAGACTCCGGCATATCGCTCGCGCGCAAATTCCGGTAGATAGTCTCCGTGATAAACGGCGCGAAAGGTGCCAGTGCTTTAACCAGCGTCAAAAGCACGTGATAGAGCGTCGCATAAGCAGACAATTTATCGCTATCATTATCGCTTTTCCAGAACCGCCGTCGGCTGCGTCGGATATACCAGTTGGTCATATCGTCGATAAATGTTGCAAATCGCGTGGCCGCCGTCTGCAAATGACAGCGATCCAGCCCCTGGCGAATATCGCGCACCAGATGATTCAAACGCGCGCGAATCCAGCGATCGAGCGGATGATCTGACCGATCCGATGCAGGCTGCCAGTTATCAACCCTCGCATAAGTAACGAGAAAACTGTACGCATTCCACAAAGGCAGCAGAACGCTGCGCATCGTCTTTTGAACCCCCTGTTCCGAAAACGCGAGATCTTCGCCGCGCACCACAGGAGAAGACAACATATTGAGACGCAGAGCATCGGCACCATAGGTATTCATAATATGCATGGGATCGGGATAATTCTTCAAACGCTTGGACATTTTGCGCCCATCTTCGGCGAGAATCATACCGTTGACCACCACATTTTCAAACGGCGGACGGTCAAAAAGAGCAGCGCCGAGTACCACAAGCGTATAAAACCAGCCCCGCGTCTGGTCCAATCCCTCAGCGATAAAATCCGCTGGAAAATGCGCATTCAGCCACTCCTTGTTCTCAAATGGGTAATGGCGCTGTGCATAAGGCATAGAACCGCTCTCAAACCAGCAGTCGAGCACTTCGGGCACGCGGGTCAGAGGTCCCGTTTCACCCTCCATAATAACCGGATCCATAAAATGCTTGTGGATATCGTCAAACTTGCCGCCCGTGCGTTCCTCCAGTTCGCCGATAGAGCCAACACACACAGTCTCACCCGTCTCTTCGTTGCGCCACAGGGGAAGCGGGCAACCCCAATAGCGATTGCGGGAAATCGCCCAATCCCGCGCATTTTCCAGCCAATTGCCAAAACGCCCCGCTTTGATATGTTCGGGCACCCAGTGGATCTGCGCGTTTGCACGGAGCATCCTGTCTTTAATCTTCTCAATATTGACAAACCACGTCGAAATCGCCCTGTAAATAAGGGGCGACTCACACCGCCAGCAATGGGGATAACTGTGGTGATGTGTAGAGCGGTGTACGAGCTTGCCTTCTTCTTTCAAACGATTCACAATATCGCCATCACAGTCCTTGACAAAACGCCCTTCATAATCACGTACCTCAGATGTAAAACGGCATTCGGCATCAATCGGACAAACAGATGGAACGCCGTGAACGATACCGGCTTCGGCATCGTCTTCACCAAATCCAGGTGCCGTGTGGACAATACCCGTTCCCTCTTCAGTAGTAACAAATTCGGCTGTAATAATGCGGAACGCCCCCTCTGCGCGAAGGTCTTCAAAATAGGGAAAAAGCGGTTCGTATTGAAGACCCAGAAGCTCCTTCCCCTTTACGGTCCTGACAATCTCGGGTCTGCCTGCGGGATAGTAGGTATCCACACGCGCCTCAGCGAGAACGTACGTCACATCCTCATCTTTGACATACACATAATCTATATCTTCGTGCACAGTCATTGCCAAATTTGACGGCAAGGTCCATGGCGTTGTCGTCCACGCCAGAAGATATGTATCCGGTTCATCTTTGAGTTTAAACGCAACGGTAATAGCCGGATCCTGCACGGACTCATAACCCTGATTAGCTTCAAAATTGGACAAAGGTGTCGCATCCCGGGGACAATAAGGCAAAATTTTGTGTCCCTCGTAGATCAAGCCCTTGTCCCAAAGCTGTTTGAACACCCACCAGATAGACTCCATATAGTCGCGGTCCATCGTGCGGTACCCATTTTCAAAATCGACCCAGCGCCCAATGCGTTTGACGAATTGTCGCCACTCGGCAGTATATCGCAAAACAATGCCCCGGCATGCCTCATTGTATTCCGCAATCCCGTACTCTTCAATCTCGTGCTTGCTATTCAAGCCCAGTTCCTGGCTGAGTTCATATTCTACGGGCAAGCCGTGACAGTCCCATCCAAAGACGCGATCTACGTATTTGCCATTCATAGTTTGATAGCGCGGAATCACATCTTTAATCGTCCCTGCCAGCAAGTGTCCGTAGTGCGGCAGACCCGTCGCAAAAGGCGGCCCATCGTAAAAAACATATTCATCGTTATTTCTTCTGATCTCGAGCGATTTTTCAAATGCTCTGATCTCATCCCAAAAAGCGAGCACCTTTTCTTCCTCTTTGGGAAAATTCACATTTGTATCTACTTTTTCAAACATTAAAAACTCCTTGAAATCGTGCCAAGAACATCTCTGTGTACAACAAAAAACCGCCACGGCAAACGCCTCTGGCGGTGTGTCATACAAAAAGTATATAGCTTAAGACAAACAACACCCCACAAGCGTCTCCGCGGCATATATACGTATAACCCCAATAGCACTGCCCGGTGTCAGACAACCTGTCACCTGGGCAGGACCCTTTCTCAGTTGCGGGGATTTTTGACGGATTGCGTTCATATTCTCATCCTTTTTCCTATCAGCGCGGTTAAAAATAGAGGTTTTGACATTTTGTGTCAAGCACTCATCTACAAATCGGCAACTTCCTCTGAAACCCGTAGTCGCCTGCCCCTATCATCCTCCGATCTTGTAATTGCCCACGCGATCCAACTCCATACACCCAACGCGCCCAAAGCAACAAGCGGATACACTGACCCCGGCAATCGTCCAATATTGAAAACCCTGTAAGAAATAGTCCCCGCCAGTGCAATCAACCCCGAAGTCATCCCCTTTGACGCGCGATAACCAAACGCATCGATCACTTCTTTCGCCCGGTACCTCGCATCAAACGAAAGCGGAATATAGAGCAACTCTTTCGCCGCTCGAAACACCGAATAATCCAGCGTCTTAAACACCAGATAAGCCAGTGCACCAGTAGTCAGAGTCGGATATGCCAACAACACCCCACACGTTATCAGATGAACCACCGGAATACCGAGATGGGCGGTTCGCAACGACACAAAATGCAGCAACAGGGGTGCAACGCCAAACTGAAACACAAATGCACAGGCATTCAAAAACGCATAAAAATACCCAAAATATGCGGTGCGTTCGTCCTGCATCGGCAAAGCCGTTTCCACCAACCCACTGAACCGCAAATCCAGCACCGCCGACACCATCTGCGTGACAAAAATCAGACCTACGAGATAGCGCAAAGTCGGAATATCTCGAAACAAACCCAACGCCAGCTTGCCTCGCTTTTCCGGCTCCTGAACCGGCACACCCCCCAGACCATACGCCCACCACGCCAGAACTGCTGACGGCAGCAGGGATATTCCAGCAAAAATCAACAGGTGTTCACTGCCTATCACCTTCGCCGTTTGCCCTACAATCAACCCCCCACAAATCGCCCCCACCGACGCAATACCACAGATCGGACCATTGTACTTTCGCCCCTGATCATCTCGCAAGACGCTATTGATAAACGACCAGTACTGTTCAATAATCAACACAATATACGCTTCGCGCAGCACATATAACACCCCGACCGCCGGATGAAAACCAGATAAAATCCCCCCGTAACACGCCAGAATACCCCCACCCGAAAGCACCGACGTCAAAAACAAAGTCTGCCGCGACCCAAACCGCGACAACAACACCCCGTACATCCAAACCATACCAAACGTACCCAGAGGCGCCAGCGTCATCACAAAAGGCAAATTGTGCGCCCCATACGCCCCGATGAACAACGACGTGGATACACTCCGCACAAACTCATATCCACACAACAAAAAGCTCGCTGCAAATCCCACCGTCAATGCACCGGCAACAGGTCGTCTATCTACTGACATTATTCTTCTCGCCTATTTTCAGGTAATGGTGTCGGCAACTGTATGGGCACGGCACTTCGCACATGCAAATCCCGCTGTGGAAATGGAATCTCGATATTCCGCTCTCGAAATGCCTGAACAATTGCAAAATTCAAATCGCTAATCACAAAATACTGGCGGGTCGGATCCTCAATCCACACCAGCAAATCAAAATTCAGCGAACTATCGCCAAATGTCAGGAACTGGATCTGCGGTTCGGGATCGGACAAAACCTCTTGATGCACCCGCCCCACCTCCAACAACGTCTCCGCGACCAGTTCCACATCGGAACCGTAGGACACCCCCACAGACACGTGAATACGCACTTTTGACTCTTGAAAGCTCCAGTTTGTGACATTGTCAGATAAAAAATGTGAATTGGGCACAATAATCGTCACCCTGTCCAGGGTTTCGACCTTTGTGCTATATGCATTAACTGCCTGTACAGTGCCTTGTACGCCACCCACCTCGACAAAATCTCCCTCCTGCACGGGCCGCTCAAACAACATAATGAGTCCGCTGATAAAATTGTGGGTAATATTTTGCAACCCCAGACCAATCCCTACCAACAAAACAGCACTGACCGCAGCCAATGCCGTCAGATCAATCCCGGTATGTTGTATGGCGATAAATGCGCCGATGCACATGATGATAATGTGCAATAGACGACAGATAGCAGACTGCGAACCTTGACGCAGGTGTATCTGTTCAAACACATTGCGTCGCAACATGCGCTGCAACAACCGCGAGATCCCATATGCAACAAGGACAATCAGCACAGACGTCAGTAAAATAGCTGGAGTTACTTCCACCTCGCCAAAAGATACGAGTTGTTTCTCAAATACCGCGCGTAAATCATCCCAGGTCTTCATGCCTGATCCTCCCGAATCAATACAATAAGATCATCCGATTCACTTAGAATATATAGCTCATCATGTTTCGGATTGAGCACAACCCCGCCGTTTTGGCGAATACCCAGTGCGATTTCGCCCCGACATGCCGACATCTCCACAATCTGTCCAAAGCTCACATTTTGACCTGCTATGCCGTAATCTGAAACCCGGCGAAAGAAAATCTCTGCACCACCAGCGGCAAACAACTCTTCATAAACGACATTGATCTCCCGACGCAACGCAACCTGTGCCAGCACATGGCTTGCGATCATGGGCGTAACCAGAACCTCGGTATCGTAATCTTCAAACAACACCACATTTTCGGAATCCATCAAATCGACCAGAATTTCTGGTTTATGTGTGCCCTCATCCAGCACATTCCTCAGCACCAGATGTCCCACAATCGTCCGCGCATCTGACTCTTCCTGTGTCTCTACCCAATCACTGCCCAAAATCACCACATTGTCATACCCACCTGGCTCCATTTCTCTTAAATCAGATAGTGAAGTGGGATCGCCCTCGCGATGGGTAACAACCACGCGGCGCGGGTCAATACCTTTTTGCGCCACTTCAGCTTCTCTTTGTGCCGAGGGTATAAGAGACAAAACCGCGATCTCAAATTGTTCGCGCATTTGCCTGCCGAATTCTTTAAGCAAAACCGCAGCTTTGTGATTCCATCCCAAAATTAAGATGCGTCGTTTGCCTTTTTCCCTCACATGGGGCACCTCTTGAAATTTACGCGATACGCGTTCTATCTGATAATTTCTCAGAGGTTCACAATCCTCGTACTCCTGCGCCAAAAAGACCAGACGGTCTTCTGATTCCACAATCAAATCCCCAGACGGATTGAGCAGGGGGCAAAATGTCTCACCTTGAGGACGCACCACGCCCAGCAAAATCGCTTTGGGATACGCACCTGAAAGATCGCCAAAACGAGAACCCGTAAACTCCTCGCACATTCGCACATAGACCTCATTGCCAACCCCGTGCGACAAGATATCGTGGAACACCTGTGACAATCCCGGATGACGCACATTTTGCGCCATACATCGCGTAATAAAAAGATCACTCGCCAAAATCTCTAAAATGCCTCTATAGGCCCTTTTAGCCATAAACACTTTGTCGGAATCGAAAATTTCTGTCACCAGCAGGGGTAGAACTTCTATCTCATCTTCTTTTTCCCGCTGATTCGATATCGACAACAGTGTTTTTATGATACGCGTATCCGATTCATCCGCGCTGCCATAAGCAAAATCAGCACCGGGCAAAATAATGGCACCCGCATTTTGAAAATCCACGCGCTCCAAATGTTCTATCCGCAGGGGTATCCCCGACCGAAATGTAATCTTCTTAGGATTCCACAAAGAACCCAGTGCTCTCCGCAATTCCATTGTGCGCTCCAAACTCACGTCTTCGGAAAGAATCACCACATGTAACCCCCGCGCACCGAGTAGTTGCAAAAACCGGCGCACGCGACCTTCAGCGCGCATCAACTCGCTGACAATTTCAGACGTGCGATTGGTCCATCCCAAAATCAAAATGTGATTGCGACGCACAATAGGCGTAAGCCCGCGCTCAAAATCGCGAATCGTCTGATTGAGCCACTGCGTCATAATCGCGATCAACGACCCCATAAAAAGCACGTATCCAAGCACTGTCACCACCGTTGAAATCACGCGGCGGGCAAGCCCTTCGTCATCTCCCAAATAACCCGGATCGGTCAAACGCAAAAATGCCCACCAGATAGCTGATTCGCGATCATCAAAAGGTTTATCCGTTTCCTGCACCAGCAAACCACCACCAATGGCGACAATGCCAATTAAGGTCGCGATAAATAGCAATCGAGAATGCGCCCCGCTCAACAACAATCGCTCAACGCGAAATTTCAGGTAATTTTTTACTCGCGCAACCGGGTCAGTAGTTCGCGATCGCAGTTTAAAAAAAAGATTTTTCAATACAAGCCACCTTTTTTTATTCATCATAAATCACTCTACTGAATGGAAAAAAATAATCTGCAATAAGTCTCCCTGTCAAGCATTTGTACACAAAAGCCCTGGACGTCATTCAACGCCCAGGGCTTTAATTATTAGCGGTCAGCCAATTTTAATACGTAACTTGATGCCTATCTCTCGTAATCAACCGGTACCCCAGATACACCAGTAAAACGGGGATTGCCACCTTCAATGCAAAAATCAAAATACTAAAAACCGTTCCAATGAGCGCCATCAGCAAGCAAAAAGCAACAAACCCACCGACGACCAGCAGAGTAATGCCGAATAATTTTGCCAACATGATTACTTCTCCTCCTCAGATTCGTCATTCTGGCGCGCACTTTGTTTTATCTTCTCCTTCAACACCTGAATCTCGGCTTCAACGCGCTGCTTTCGCTCCAATTGATCAAACTCTTCTTCCAACTGCGCATCGCCACTTCCCACCATCTCCGCATAGATCTCAGCAGTCGCTTCCTCGCGCGCCACATCCCGAACAAACCGATCATAAGCTTCTACACGCGCATCTTGCCGCACCTCCTGCACCACCTGTCTGCGAATCGCCAGAGTGCTCTGCCGTGCGCGGGCAGACGCCAACTTCGCCTTCAGTTCTGCAAGTCGCTGCTTCAGCGTCACCGTCACCTCTTCTGCTTCCTCCCGCGCTTTTTGCAGTGTATTGACCGCTTCATCAACCGTCACCTTCAGAAACAGCGCCTTGCGCGCCAACGCCTCCTCACCTGCATCCATAGCATCCTCTGCCTTGCACGCCCACAAAGCCGACTCTTCCCGCTTCTGAGCAATCCGACGCGCCAGCAACTTCTCATTGGCCATCGCCTGTGCCACGGCAACCACCGCATCATCCAGTGCGTCCTCCATATCCAGCACCATCTGTCGCACCATCTTCTTTGGATCCTCTATCTTACGCACAACATGCTCAACCGCAGCGCGTACCACAGTGCGGATTCTCGAAAAAGTGCCCATGGTATATCTCCTTTTAGTTTTTGGTTATCGATCAAACGCACATCTATCTCTCTGCAATATCCGTGCCAAAATATCCTTCAGACTCTATCTTATTGTTTTTTATATAAATAAATTTTTTTGAGTACCAAAAAAACCGCCTGTATTGGCGAGATAAACCAACACAGGCGGTTAAATACACCGATAAGAAGAGAAGAGAGAAGTAAGAAATCCACCCAACACCTCCCCAGGGCGGGTGCTTCTCCTACTTCCTCCTTCACACTTCACACTTCTAAAACCCGAGTCCCACAGTCAACCAGTGATTATCCTGAAAGTACTCTGTCTTGCCATAGGCATAATCCACCTGAAAAGCCATATTGCCCATGGGCACATTCAGACCAAAGCCAAACGTCGGGCCCAGAATATATTCCTTCTTAAACCCGCTGGGCAGGGCATCACCTGTTGGAGAAGCCACATACCCTCCGCGCAACTGAAGAATTTGCTTCATCGAATACTCAACGCCAGCCTGATACTCGTCAGTCGCCAGATTATTATTGCGGAAGGTCGCAGAAAAAGCAGCTTTGCCCAGCGCATCTTCATAGAATGCATAGGAAAAACCGATTTCTATAGACGTGGGCAACTCAGCCGCTGCCAGCGATGTGCGGAAACTGCGCGACCCGGCTTGGGGATCGGCCTCTGGCACCGCGTCTTGCAATTTCACCACCCGGTCCAGATCCGGACCATCAAACCGCAGGTCTGGACCATAGTTTCGCATAGCAATACCCAGCGTCAAACCCTTTAGCGCGGTTTTGTATTGAAAACCAAAATCAAACGCCAGACCATTGGCGACCTCTCGCTTAATCGCCTCGTGGATATATTTGATCGTGGTGCCAAACGACACGCGGTCTGTCAACAACTGCGAATATGTAAATGTCACACACGAAAACCTCGGGGAGAGTATCTCGCCCGTGCCTTCGGGCGACTCCTCGGTCGTCACAACAATATCGCCCACCGCAAACACGCGGGCACTGATCCCCACCGAAATATCATCCCGCAGACGCGTAGTAATCGCAAAATAATTCACATTCATATCCGCGATATAATCCAGATATGAAAATATGGCTTCGCGTTTGTGCGTTCCAAATACCAATCCCGAGGGATTCCACTGCAATGCCTCCGCACCTTTTACATGGGCCAGTATGGCGCCTCCAAGTGCTGTACCGCGCGAACCAATTGGAATGCGCAACTCTTGTGCCGCGGCTGTGCCGATGCGGCTCTCATCGCCTGCACGGGCATCCTGAGCGATCAATGCCAGCGCGGCAAACAGAAAAATCATCTTCCTGAACATAATTTATTCCTCCATAAGCCAGAATCAGTTCGTTAAAATGTATTCAGCGTCTCGGCTTCCATGAACACCGCGCACTTGATAAAATGCGTACCGATATTTGGCGCATCAAAATGCGCGATATAAATGCCGCTGGCAACCAGCACGCCCTGATCTGTTTTCAGATCCCAGGTATCAAACGACAGACCGTTATTGTGGTTAATCGTTCGCACCAGATCACCCGACAGACTGAAAATTCGGATCGTGCACTGCGCGGGAAGATTGGTAAAACGCATCTGGCGTGCGAGAGAAGTGAATTCATAAGACGAACGCCCCAGATACGGATTGGGCACCGCCAGAATTTTTGTCAAATCCTCCGCCGCCAACTCTTGGTCACCGCGGAGAGCCCCCTGCGTACTAAATGAAAACACATCGTTGGAGGTATTGATTTTATTGGCGACCATCAAAAACGAATCGCCATCCTGCGGGAAACGATCTGGAATGCGGCGATTAACAAAAAGGATATACATAATGGGCGGTGCCGGCGCATCGTTGATCAAGCCCTGAGACAACTCCGCCAAATTGGAATCATCGTCCGGCTCGGTATAATCCCGATCAAAAATGAATAGCCACTCACGAGCGACAAACGTATGGGGTACATCTTCGTAAAATGGCGGCCCCCAGGCCCCATTGACCAGGCCGCCAGCCAAGTTGTTTTCCAGCCAACCCACTTCGAGACGCCGATTATTTTCAACATCCCATGCCGACAGAGCAATGGGACTCCGGTCTTGATACACATAAACACCGGGACCTTCTGTATTGATGATATAATTGCTCCAGTCATAAGGCACTTTGGACAGGGTTAGTTCATCGGGTGCAGGTGCAGCTCTACCCGCAGCGCGCAAATACCGATACCCATAAGACACATTGGGATTCGTCAGGTCAAGGGGTTTGTACTGATCCTCGCCATCATCTTCAATCACACTCGTAAATCGCAATTCCACATTGACCAATCGCGAAGGCGGCACACTCGTTGGGCCAAACCAACTATGGGCAACATCGCCCGTTATCGCACCTCTGAAGCCTTCAGTAGAAAAACCAGCCAAATCGGGACGGGTATTCGCCCAGGTCATCCACCGCTCACCCGATGGAATATCCCAATCTTTCATGCCGAGAGGCGGACCCGTCACGCGCACGAGCAAACCCTCGACAATCGGATTGGTAATCGCATCATTTAGATTTGCGTGCTGCTGCATATCTGAAAGCACGGCCTGACCACTCGACAGATTGATCAGATCCCACACCGTTCCCGCATCAGTATCGCGGAAGCGCACTTCGTAAGACGCGCCCGTAACCCGTGTATCGTCAACCACCTCCACAGCCACGATACCATCGCTTACACCCGATGTGTGCTCTACGACACTATCCACCTCCACGGTATTGAATCGCGTACCCGCAGTGGGACCGCGCGGCACAATACCATTGGCCGGGATCATCTCATCCGAGAGAGGCTTAAACGTCATGCGCCCATCTGCCAGAGGCGAGATGGATGTCTCGAGCGTTTTGGGCGACCTGCTCTCATTCAACGAATAGGCCGTCACCGCAAAATAATAGGTTTTACCCGTCACCAGACGACCACCCAAAACCTTATCCTCGGTCAGTTCAATAAAGCGCCGAATACCCGAGTCGCCGCCAAATTGCACGGGCGAGTTGATCACCACACCGGCACCTTCATCGAACTGACTGTCAAAAATAATGGCCGAGCCATTGACCATGTCATAAGTCACAAGGCGTCTCCAGGGGCCAGCGACCGACTCGCCCTGATACACGTTATAACCTTCAAATGCATAATCGCCTGAGGCGACTTCTGAGTCATCTCCCCAGGTCAACTGAATTCTGCCATTGCCCCCGTGATCGCCCGTCACACCTACGGACACTTTGGGTGCAGGCGGAGGCGATGGCAGTGCAAAATTAGCATCAAAAGCCGATTGTGCAAATGTGTCGTTAAAACGCGCGGCCGTAATCGACGTGAGGCGATCTTGACCTTGCCCTATAATAATGGCGCCCACCACTTCCTGCGTATCGCCGGGCGCGAAGGTAAACGGTCCCGCCGTGAGCATAAAGCGGCGATCAGCTGGATTTTCGTCAAGCCAGCCCGCGCCCGTAACCGGATCTCCATCGACCATAAAAGCCTTCACCTGACCCGTAATTGGATCGGTGTGATCGGCCACGCCGCCATCCGGATCAAGACCTTTCATGTAATTATAAGTTTCTTCTGCGGTATGAGGATCCGTGCCGTTGATATATTTGTTAAACGACGTCATGGGCAATTCCACACCGTCATCGCCAATCGGACCCTGGAAAAAGTCATATCCCACGGCCGGAGGTGACGAACCGTACTGCGCATCTACGTTTGACCCGTTATAGCAAAATCCAAAGCTGGTCTCCACATCGCAGCCCACCAGGTCGTTATCGAACTGCCCCAGATCGGGATCGGACCACAGCGACACATACGTGCTATCGATGGTATTGCCACCCTTGTTAATGAGCAAAAATTTGATGAATACCACATTGCCCAGTGGACCTGTGCGGTCAAACGCAAATGTCGTCTGCTGTATTTCAACGCCCAGAGGCGCGGTCTGCATATTGGTGTGAACGCCGGGATCGGCATCGTTATAAACCGCCCACAGGGTCTGATCTCCCAGCACCATCGGCGTACCATCGGGATTGACCGGCGCGCCGTCTTCAACCGGCCACTGCGCGTAATCCTGATTTTCCGGACCATCGCCTTTGCTGATCTTATACACCCGATATCGATCGAGTTGCGGGTCGGCGGGTGTGCCGTCGGGCAAAATCGGACCAGGTGCATACTCAAACGAATACTCGGCAATCGCCACGCGGATTTCGCCATTGACCTTGCCCGCAATCCACGGACCAGAGGCAAATACAGCGGTTTTGCCCGTGCCCTTGGGAAATTCAAGACCCGAAGCTCCGGTCGCGAGGTCCCAGGCAAACGATCCCTGGTTGGTCACAAACATTCTGATATTGTTCACATCAATCACTTGATCATTGCTGATTTTACCCAGCCGCGGCTTTTGCGAGGGCGATACAGCCAGCGCAATGCCAGCCATGCTCACGCTCATCAAAGCCAGCGTCAAAATATTCAAAAAGCTTTTCATGTCCTGATCTCCCTTTTAGAAGCTGAGCGCGAGTCCGAAGCGAACCTGCCGCGGCGTGCCAAAGTTGAATGGGCTTTTCTCTTTGAGCTTGTATTTGTCTTCGCCCAGTTGACCAAAGCGCTCCACAAATTTGCGGCCTTCGTCTGTATTCAACCAGCCCGAAGTCATCGGGCTGCCCGTGCTCGAATACACGGGGCTGGTTGCGTTGGCGCGGTTGAGCAAATTGAGCACCCAGACGTACAGATCACCCTGAAGCCCTATAATTTTGAAACGCTTGTTCGCCTTCACATCGGTCCTGAATGTCCAGGGACCATAGCTGGAATTCACCGGTCCCGAAGGACGTGACGCCGAAGCCCCTGTGGTCACTTCATTAAACGTGAACGTGGGCGTATAGGGGAACCCACTCCCGGCTTCGAACAACACATTGATCCCCGCATTGGACAGCGGCTGACCACCCAGGAACCTCGGGCCATCTTTATCTACAAAGCGATAGTCAATCGATGCCGCAATTTTGTGGCGTTGATCAAAGTCGAGTGGCGAGGTCGATTTGGGCGGCTCGGTCACACCGGGTTGGAAGCCCCAGGCGATCCGCCGCTGGGTTTGTGGGCTTGATCCCGTACCCGTCGCATAAGCCAGAGAATAAGACACGCGCGCTGTTGTGCGCCCTACGCGACGCATGAGCAAACCAAAGTCCAGCCCCTTGATGGTTCCGTAGTCGTTGTTGCGAAACGAGGCAAAAGCCACGGGATCAGACGGAATTGTCGTTACCTGAACAAGGTTTTCCACGGCTTTGTAATAAGCAGTGACATCGACACTGGCATGGCCGCCCAACTGCTGCACCACACCCACTTCGTAAGCCGTGGTTTTTTCCGGCCTGAGATTCGGATTGCCAAAAGCGTAATAATATCCTCCTAAAGGCGCTTTGTATTCCAGATAATCCAGACCAACATACAGGTCTTCCAGCTTGGGTTGCTGGTAAAAAATGCCGTAGTTCATGTGGAATACAGTCTTGTCTGTGACGGGAAATCCAACACCCAGGCGCGGGCTGATCTTGTGATACACGCTGTTGCCAGCCAAATCCGATGGGTCCAGCGTGGAATCGCCACCCAGTGGCACACCTTCATTCGCCAGCACATCGGTACTCGCATTCAAATAATCGTATCGCACGCCCGCATTGATGATCAACCCGTCGTATTCCATCTTGTCCTGCACGTAAAACGAAGCCAAAATGGGTTCTTTTTGCGCGTCTCGGGTCGAATTTAGAGGCTCGACTACCTGATTATTCCAGTTGTAATCATACCCGTAGCGATCTACATCCTGAAAGCCACCCCTGTCGTCTATGCTGACGAACGGACCGCGGTAGGTCAAACTGGGGGTCAGGTGCCGGTAATAACGCAACCGATGCATTTGCACGTCAAAACCGAGCTTAAACTGGTGATTGCGGCTGATCTGGCTGGTCAAATCAAAATCGATAGGCGTGAGATAAAATGAGCTGGTTTGCTCAAAATCATCATACACGCGCCCTTCATCGCCTTCAAAATACGTTATAGGGCGATCATTGATGGTTTCCGTTGTCCGCGTAATCTCGGTTGAATCCACATCGCCGCGTGCAAACAAACTTTCCGCGTCATAACGCGAATTGCCCTGGGGACGGGCATAGTCGTGCAAATTGTCGAAATGAACCCCGTCGCCTACTTTGAAATTCTGGTCAAAAACACTTGTTTGCAAAGTGAAAAAGGTCTTTGCACCGAGCGTGTAGGTCACGCGGGCAAATGCCGAGTTGTTATTTCTTTTTACACGCGGCGCGTGCCGCAAATTATAGCGATAGGTGTGACTATAGCTCAAGCGATCCGTTTTTGAGCCTACAATCCCAGCTTTCAGGCCGATTTCGTCGGACAACCGATACGCCAGCTTGGCCTGCCAGCCCCATCTTTCGAGTGTATAGTGCGGCAATATGCCCTCGCTGAGCAAATCGTACTCTTCCTGTGACAACAGGTCTTTTTCCCACTCGTGGGCTTCCACCCCCCAGCGCGGGCTGCGGTCGAGGCGATCGATGTATTCTCCAGAAACAAAAAATGAAGGTCCGTTCGTTCCGGGAACGAGCGGACCACCAAATGTCGCATCGGTAGTGTTATACCCATAAGAAGGCGCACCGGCCCAACTGCGGTCATTCATCTCATCTGTAATGTATTCCACAGACCCCGAATAGTGCTGCCCGCCTTCGCGCGTCACCACCTTGACAACGCCCGACATCACGCGCCCATACTCCGCTTCAAACCCACCCACAATCACGGATACTTGATCAATAGCGCCATTGCTCAGGGTCGTGGTCGATGAACCGAATTGCAAATCCTTCTGCGATACCCCATCGACGATGTAATCAACTTCGGAAAACCGCCCGCCGCGTATATAAAGCGAGCCGTTCCGGTTCGTCACGCCCGCCTGCAAGGACGTGGCCGCTGCATACCCGCGAACGGGCATATACTCGAGTTCTTCGCTGGTTACGAGGCGCATCGAACTGGTTTTGTCTTTCTGCACCAGCGGGCGCACCGCCACCACTTCGATAGTTTCGCCTTCCAGGGCTTGCTCTGCGAGCACAAAATCAACTTCGGTAGTCAAATCGGGCAACACCTTGATGCCTTTGAGCACCACATCTTGATACCCGATAAAGCTACATTTTACGTCATACGTGCCTGCGGGCACATTCAAAATCACATAATTACCTTCGGGATCGGATGTCGCACCATAGACACTGTGCAAGCCCAGAACCACCACATTGGCACCGGGCAATCCACCACCGTCGTCTTTGTCAACAATCTGACCCGCAATTTTACCCGTCACCCCGGCCATCGCCGATGCGGATAAAAACGACATCGCAACAAATGCGATTATCCATCTCGTCATGGTTAACTCCCTTCTGAAAAAATTTCGAAAACCAGACTTAAAGGCGCCTTTGCGCCTCTGTCACTTCCCCTCACGTAAACCGTTCTCAGCTATATCGCTGCTACATCACCTCCTTGTTCTCCCCCGACAATAAACCATTTGATCTCTCACACCGATGACAGCGACATACCCTGATGAATGGGCTTTCCCTGTGATCGGCGCACCTGTATAAGTTCAGAAACAATACTCACGGCGATTTCTTCGGGCGTATCTGCGCCGATATCCAATCCAATCGGCGCGTGAACCGCATCCAATTTTTCTCTCGGAATGCCTTTGGCCTCAAACTCTTTCCACATCAACGCAATCTTCCGGCGGCTGCCAATCATGCCAACATACGCCGCCTGGGTATTAATCGCCTGCTCAATAACCGGCTTGTCGTGCTGGTGTCCCCGCGTCACCGCCACCACATAAGACAAATCGTCAACAACTATATGATCAAAAGCCGTCTCCATCTCCAGCGTCAGCGTTTCACTCGCCATGGGAAACCGCTCTTTATTGGCAAACATGGGCCGATCGTCAATAACCACAATCCGAAACCCGACCGAATGCGCGATCTGTGCAATGGCAAAAGAAACGTGCCCCCCGCCAAACAAAAACAGCGTGGGCTCGGGGCAAATAGATTCCAAAAAGACCACAACGGATTCTGAACCGATTTTTATAACCTTGAGCAAACTCTCCGGAATCGCCTCAAAAGCCGCCACCTCTTCGCGCACACAGGCTTCGGCAAGGGCATGGCCCAGACGCCCCACTGTTCTGCCATCGGGATGCACCAATAACTTCGCGCCCACCTGATCGCCGCCCGAAACCAGCGTTGCCAACACAGCCGAACCGCGCACTTTGCGAACCCGAGCAATCTCGTCGAGCATGTCATCTGCACGACCGGGCAACAGAGGCTCGGTAAAAATCTCGACATTGCCGCCGCAATTGAGGCCATTTTCACCCGCGTGTTTTTCCGTCAAAATAAACTTCTGCAACGTCGGTGCTTCGGTTTCCATCACATGACGGGCTTCGGCCCATACATCGGCTTCCAAACAACCACCGCCCACCGTACCTATAATCACGCCATCGGGACGCACGAGCATCTTGGCCTTTTTACTCATCGGCAAAGACCCCTTGCTCGACACAATCGTCGATAAGGCTGCCTTTTCCCCCTGAGAAATCAGGGTCAACGCCTCTTGAAAAACATCACGACCAGCCATAACATCCCCCTACTTCCAAACAGACCGCAGTGTGCGGGCAAGTTGAATCAAACTCTCCAGATTGTGTGCGGGCAAAAAATAATCCAGATATGGAAGTGCTGTCTTCATCCCCAAACACAGGGGCTGATATCCCGGCGTACCCAAAAGCGGGTTGAGCCACATCAACTTATGCACGCGCTTTCGCAATCGCGCCATCTCTTGCCGCATCAAATCGGGATCGCCCCGGTCCCAACCATCGCTCACAATAATCATCACAGTGCGCGAGTGCAACATATCGCGTGCAAACTGGTCGTTAAACTCGCGCAAACACCCGCCAATATCTGTGCCACCCGCCCAGTCGTGTACTGTATCAGCCACTTCCACGAGCGATTCTTCAATACCTTTTGTTTTCAGCAAACGCGAAATCGCGGTCATCCGCGTGGAAAACACCCCGACTTCCACATCTCGGATTTCGCGCTTGAGCGCGTAGATAAAGCGAATCAAAAAACGGCTATAACAATCCATAGAGCCGCTCACATCACACAACAACATCAGCTTGGTCTTTTTGATGCGCCGCCGCTTCATCATCAATTCCACACCATCAGAACCATATAACGCATTGCGTCGCCATGTACGCCTGAAATCCAGTTCAGCCCCCCGATTCTCGGGTACGCGCCTGCGACTGCGGCGATTGGCAATGATATTCACAATTTCGTGGATCACCTTTCGGGCCTGCTCAATTTCGCGATCGGACATTGCGGCCAAATCTTTTCCCATCAAAGCCTCATCGGGACTATACCCGACTTCCTCGGATTCGCCCTCCCCCTCGGCCTCTTCCTGCAAATCTGCAGTATCCACCACCTCATTGACATCTGCCTGAACATCGAGGTCGGGATCTCCGCCGGCATCCGTATCGGTCAGCGTCATATCGTCGGGCAAAATCGGCCGCGCCCAGAAAGCCCTGAAAACCTCGTCAAAAGTCTCCAGATCGTCGTAGCGCGACACCAGTGTCGCACGCGCAGCAGCGTAAAAATCGCTCCGATTGTGCAGGCTGATATATTGAAAACTATCGCACAAATCAATGAGATTGCCCGCATTGACTTCAACACCTGCACTGTGCAAAGCCCTTGAAAAACCGACGACTCGTCCCAGCATGGTCCTTGGCATGTGATCTCCTAAACGGCAACTTGTGTGCGCTCTTTTAACAACCGGGCCTTCTCAATCAGTTGTGGCAGGCCATCTTCCTGAATTTTTTCGATATCTTCTTTATACTTCAAAACACATCCCAATGTCGCATCCACTGTCTGCGGGTCCAATTCTTCAACTTGCATAGCCATCAGGGCCAGTGCCCAATCAATCGTTTCAGCAACACCGGGTTTTTTGTAAAAATCGCGATTGCGCAACAATTGCATAAACCCGCAAACCTGTTGTGCCAATTCGTCCTGCACACCCGACACACGCGACCGCACAATATCCATTTCTTTGCTAAACGTGGGATAGTCAATCCACAAATACAAACACCGGCGCTTCAGCGCGTCGTGCAACTCGCGCGTGCGGTTGGACGTAAGCACGACAAACGGCACCTGCATCGCTCTTATCGCCCCAATCTCGGGAATTGTAATCTGAAAATCCGACAAAACTTCGAGCAAAAACGCTTCAAACTCTTCATCCGACCGATCCACCTCGTCAATCAACAACACCTGCTGCTTTTTTGCGCTACCCTCAAGAGCCGACAAAAGGGGGCGCTTGAGCAAAAAATCTTCGCGGAAAATATTTTGACCAATTTCGGCCTTGTCGATTCCTCGCGCTTCTTCAAGCCTCAACTCCAGCATCTGGCGCGGATAATTCCATTCGTACAATGCCGTATTGGCATCAATGCCTTCATAGCACTGCAATCGAATCAACTCGGTATCAAAAATACCGGCCATAACTTTGGCTACTTCCGTCTTTCCAACGCCTGGTTCCCCCTCCAGAAAAATTGGTTTGCCAAGCGACTGCGCCAAAAAAATCGTCGTTGCCAATGTGCGGTCCGTGATATACCCCTGCTCGGCAAACCGCTCTTCAACATCTTCAATAGAATTCAGCATAATAACCTTTCTTTTTCATACATTTCGCCATACTGCGCCACCCAAATTTGCAATGCCTCTCTGGTCGTGTCAAAAGCCAGATCATTCCAGGGAATATCCCGAGGGGCAAATGTAGCCACAGCTTGCGATTCAAAATTGCCTTCCAACTTTCCGCCCACAACCCGTCCAGTATAAACAATCAGCACCACCCGTTCCCCTTCATAAGACAACACGCCGAGCAACTCGCCGATCTCAACCTCTAACCCCACTTCCTCGCGGGTTTCGCGCACAGCCGCGACATCGGTTGGCTCGCCTGCATCCACATATCCGCCGGGGAACACCCACTTGCCAAACCCGGGATCAATATTGCGCTTGAGCAGGACAACGCCACCATCGAGGGTTACAATAACCCCGGCTGCTACCTTGGGGTCAAGATAGGCCACAAATCCACACGACGGACAACAAGGCCTCTCCCGATCTTCAACTGCTTTTACAACCAGCAAAGTCCCACAGCGCTCGCAAAATCGGGCTTCGGATTTTATGCAATTGGGCAAAGAGACTAACCACCTTATTCTTTAATATTAATATAATATAGTAGTATCTTCAAACAGTAAAATACACAGGTACCAATTTTGGGTCAACGAAAAAGCCCCGAATTCAAATTCGGGGCAAAAAAAATGGGAACCGAGTCACGGGCCGGTTCCCAAGAGGGAGAATACGTCGTGCTTTGAGTATAATATCATTGCCGTGTTACAATCGCGTGTCGTTTACACGACAGTGTTCGCCACAAAGAGGGATTACTCTTCTTCCCGTAATTCCTCCTTCTTATGTCTCACAATGCGTCCCTGAACGAGATAGACGGCATTTTCGGCAATATTGGATGAATGATCGCCTATGCGCTCCAAATGCCGGGACACGAGAATGAGTAAAATTCCCTGATCCACAGTCGAGGGCATGCCCGTGTTTAAGTACGTCAACAACTCGCGGAAAATTTGATCGCGCAAGGCATCCAGAATATCGTCAGTTCTGCGCACCTTATTGGCCAATTCCACATCGCGATTGACAAAAGCATCCAGTGCATCCTTGACCATGCCCCGTGCCAACTCGGCCATCCGCGGAATATCGATCAGCGGTTTCAATTGCGGCATCTGATTGAGCAAGCGGGCGCGCTGCGCGATATTCACCGCCTGATCATTGATGCGCTCGAGATCGTAATTGATCTTCATAATACCCGCCACCAGGCGCAAATCGCCAGCCACAGGTTGCTGCACAGCCAGCAACTTCAAACACTCTTCTTCTATCGCTACTTCCCAGGTATCGATGTGATGACCTCCCTCCTCAACCACATCGACGAGGTGGTTATCGCGTTCTACAAGCGATTGTACTGCCTGTTCAATAGACTCTTCCACCGCACTGCCCATCTTTAACAGCTCACCTTTGAGATGGTCGAGATGCTGGTCAAGATTACGCTCCATAATCATTACTCCTCTGCTTAGCCAAACCGCCCCGTCACATAATCTTCGGTTTGTTTGAGTTGCGGATTGGTAAACATCTCGCTCGTTTCGGCCATCTCAATCAAACGTCCCAAATAGAAAAACGCCGTATAGTCCGAAATGCGCGATGCCTGCTGCATATTGTGTGTTACAATCACAATCGTATATTGCTTTTTGAGCTCTTCAATTGTCTCTTCAATACGCCCCGTCGCAATAGGATCCAGTGCCGAACAGGGTTCATCCATCAAGATTACCGCAGGCTCAACAGCAATTGCACGCGCAATGCACAACCTCTGCTGTTGTCCTCCTGAAAGACCCAGAGCACTGTCATCGAGCCGGTCTTTTACTTCATCCCAAAGCGCGGCAGCCTGCAAACTGCGTTCCACCACCTCATCGAGTACTGCCCGCCGATTTTCACCTGCAATTCTCAAACCGTAAACGAGATTCTCATAGATCGACTTGGGAAAGGGATTGGACTTTTGAAACACCATCCCGACCTGGCGGCGCAGCGAAATCACATCGTATCCGGGACCGTAAATGTCGTCATCGTCAATTTCAACCGCACCCTCGGTACGCACCGAATCGATCAAATCGTTCAGCCTGTTCATGCACCGCAACAGCGTTGACTTCCCGCATCCCGAAGGACCGATCAAAGCCGTTACCTGATACTCGGGAATCTGCATGTCAATGTCAAAAAGGGCCTGCGTCTCGCCGTAATACAGGCTCAGATTCGATATGGTGACAATGGGATTCTGAATATCTGGAACAATTGCTTCGGACCGTGTATTTGCAAGTTCTGCTTCAGCCATCGTGATTCCTTTCTCTCACCTATTTAGAACGTCGCACCACCAACGCGCTTGCGAAGCCGATTGCGAACCAGAATCGCCACCAGATTCAGAGCCAGTACAATTCCCATCAGCAATAAAGTCGTCGTATATACCATGGGACGAGCCGCCTCGACATTGGGCGACTGGAAACCCACATCGTAAATGTGAAACCCCAGATGCATAAACTTGCGTTCCAGGTGAAAAAAGGGCCAGACACCATCCACGGGCAATGCAGGAGCCAATTTCACAACGCCAGTAATCATCAGCGGAGCCACCTCGCCAGCACCGCGTGCAATCACGAGAATAATGCCCGTGAGAATACCCGGCAACGCGCCGGGCAAAACCACGCGCAAAATAGTCTGCAATTTGGTCGCCCCCAGAGCCAGCGACCCGGCACGCACATCACTCGGCACGGCAGAAAGCGCTTCTTCGGCTGAAACGATCATCACCGGCACTGTCAGCAATGCCAGGGTCAACGACGCCCACAAAATGCCGCCAGTACCAAATGTAGGCGTGGGCAACGCCTCGGGAAAAAAGAGTTGATCGATACTTCCGCCAATGCCATAAACAAAAAATCCCAGTCCAAACATCCCAAAAACAATAGAAGGTACACCCGCCAGATTATTAACCGCAATGCGAATCACTCTAACTAAAATACCTTGCCTGGCGTATTCGCGCAAATAGAGCGCGGCCAAGATACCAAATGGCACAGCCGCCAAACTCATCAAAAAAACCATCATAACAGTGCCAAAGATCGCGGGAAATACCCCGCCTTCTGTATTGGACTCACGGGGTTCAGCAAATAAAAATTCCCCAACGCGTTCAAAATAAACGCTCATTTTTCCCAAAATCCCCAGTCGGTTGGGACGATAAGCACGCACGATATCGGCCGTGGCAATCTGCCGCACCTCGCCGCCAATTAACCGCACATCTATGCGGTAGATCTCGTTGGCTGCACGCAATTGCGCCAGTTGGTCAGCCAATTGTTCATAAGCTTCCCAATAGGTTCTGCTCTCTCGATCAATCGCATCCACTTCATCGGCATTTCCACCACCCAATTCTATCTCGCGTTTTTTTAGTCGCAGGCTTTCAATTTGCCGATTTAAGTCGCCAATCGCATCTTTTTCAATTCGCCGAATCTGTTCGTGTCGTTCCCGGGTATTATCCAATTGTGCTTGCAGCACATCCCATGTATTCGTCATCTGGGTTTCACCTTCGTACAGCGCTTCGATAAACCCGTAAAAATTGCCCCACTCGCGCCGTTCAAAAACCACCGCATCTACGGGATAATCCGTCGATTGAATATCCGATTCATCTATCCATTGAAAATCGCTGCCATACACATCGCGATTGCCCACTTTGAGCTGAATGCGAAATTGCCCGGACCCCGTTCGGTGCGACACGGGAATTTCCTGTTTGTCCCACCGCTGCCCCATCGCCCTCCGACCATCTTTGAGTATCACTGCTTCGATATCCGAGGGCCAAAAAAATCCAGTGCCATTGTACATAACCAGCGCGATCAGCCCTGTAATCATGAGCAAACAAAGTGCCAGCGCGCTGCCGGTCAACCAGATAAATGGCACACCTGTTTTCCAAAAATTTTTCACATCCATCTCCAAAACATCAAATCCTGCTATACTTCTCGCGCAAACGCTGCCGCACCACTTCTGCCAGTGTATTCACCAAAAAAGTAATCGCCGCCAGCAAAACCCCTGTCAAAAACAACACGCGATAAAGCGTACCTTCATGGGGCGCTTCGGGAATCTCCACGGCGATATTGGCCGACATCGTGCGCATGCCATTAAAAATGGTCCAATCCAGAATCGGCGTATTACCCGTAGCCATCAGCACAATCATCGTCTCGCCCACAGCGCGGCCAAATCCAATCATAGTCGCGGAAAAAATGCCCGGGCTCGCCGTGGGCAACACCACGCGGATAGCCGTCTGCCAGGGCGTTGCGCCAAGCGCGAGTGACCCGGCGCGCAGATGCTGCGGCACACTCGACAGGGCATCTTCGCAGATCGTGTAAATAATGGGCACTACGGCAAACCCCATCGCAAAGCCCACCACCAGACAATTGCGCTGATCGTAGCGCGTACCCGTTGTACCGAGCAGCCAGCCTTGAAAATTGCCGCCGAACAAAAGCGATTCAGCCACTGGACCGAGCGCGAACGACAGATAGAGCGCGAACAACGCGATGCCCGCCAGTAAAGTTAGAATCCAGTGATCGGGTACTCTACGTACAAGATCTTCGGACACCTGCCCCCAGCCCCAGGCGCATATCACCACGACAATAGGCACACAGGGCAACAACAGCAATGCACCGACGATCCTCGTCTCCAGCAGCGGAGCCAACCACAAACCAGCTAAAAAGCCCAAAATCACACTGGGAAGCGAAGCCATCAATTCCACTACGGGTTTGACCACACTACGCACACCGGGAGAGGCAAATTCCGATGTATAAATCGCTGCCAGAACAGATAGAGGCAGCGCGAATAACATCGCGTAAAGCGTACCCTTAAAGGTGCCAAATATCAAAGGTACAATACTCAACTTGGGTTCAAAATCATCCGATCCACCCGTGGATTGCCACACGTATTGAGGCTCCGTATATCCCTCGTACCACACTTTGCCAAAAAGCGTTTGTAACGTCACTTCGGGATGTGGATTTTGAAGACCAAAATCCGTCACCTGCCCAGACTTACTCACAGTCAAAAAGCCATTTGCTTTTGGCGCAAAAGACAGGGATTGAATGGAATCATCACCGGGCAATTGGAAAAATGTTTGTTCCGATGTCATGTGATGCAACGCAACCATCCCCGATACATCGCCCGATAAAAATTGTTTGTCGCGAGCAGACGACGCCAGTGCAGTCACCGCCATCGGATGAGACTGCAAAGTGTGGATCTTTTTGAACACCCTTTTATTGTCGTCCTCGCTCGTTCTGACGGGCATCCAGACAGACACGCGACCACCCACATCGCCCACGACGAGCGACACATCACCCAGCACAAAATCCAGCGCAGACACCTCCTGATCGGAAACCCGGAAATAATCCAACAGCCTGGGATTGGAACTCGCCCGTCCAATTTCCCATCGAAATACTTCACCGCGGTCTGTGCCCACCAGAACATAGCGTCCCGATTTTGCCACAGCACCCACTCTGGCGCGCCCTTTAATCTCATCGGTCAAATCGTATGTGCGAATCGTGGTTTTGCCACCGCCCAAAAGACCCCGCTGTTTTTCGGAAATCCCCAAAACGAGTTGCCCGGAATCCGCAATGCCAATTACTGTACCTCGATATTTTCCATCGTGCCGAAATACGAGATGCACAAGAGCCTCATTAGTCAGATCCATCGACGACTCAACAGAAAAAGACGGCGTCACAATCTGCTTTCCCTCCGCATCGTAATCCACGGCAAAATTCACGCGGCAACCCAGCATTGTACCGTCGTCCAGACCCAGACCAACATGCGTATTATCCAGAGCGCGATAAGCCGACCGAATACGCCGTCCCTGTAGTTCGGGAATAGACACAGACTCTGTCACCGACTTTGTGGTCATATCCACAAAATCAATCCCCGCTTCATGCACGACAAACATCACCGCCTGATAGGGATCAACCCCCGTACACAGGACGGGCTGACGGTGCGAAAAATCAAAGGTATGTGCCCTGGACGCGCTCGGCTTCAAAAACAGGGGATAGGACTCCATCAACACAAAAAGAAAAATGCCCAGCACCGACAGGATCACCCCGATGCCGCCAGCAGTGATTATCCACCGCCCAACGCGGTCCATCAGATGTGCCTTTGGCGTGATGCCCGGCAATTGTCGCTTTGATAGCGGTTCTAATGGAAGTACCATAATAAGGAGTGAGACGTAAAAGGTGAGGAGTGAGAGAATCAGCCCTGCCGTGCCTACCTTTTAAGCAGGGCTTATATGGGATGAGACATTAAGAGGTGCGAGACAGGGCGGGAACTTTCTCTCGTATCTGGGATGGGGCTGTGTGGCCCTCTAATGTCTCACCGCGGGTAATCAGGGGGTTAGGGTGGGGAATTGTAACTTCTCGAGTTCCTCTTTAACCACCTGATAGGGCACGGGCATATAGCCATCTTTAACGACAATCTCTTGCCCTTCTTTGGAGAAAATGAATTTACAAAATTCTCTCACGAGCGGATCGAGAGGTTTATTGGGTGCCTTGTTGATGTACAAATACAAAAAACGCCCCAGAGGATAAGATCCATCTATCACATTTTCTATCGTGCCTTCTCTGAAGGGTTCGCCAGTTTCCAGCGCCAGAGGTACGACACGCACGCCAGAGGTCTTGTAACCAATGCCACTATAACCAATACTGTACCTGTCTTCGGCCACGCCCTGCACAACCGAAGCAGACCCGGGCTGCTCTTTTACTTCATCTCTAAAATCGCCCTTAAACAACGCGTGATCTTTGAAGAACCCATAAGTGCCCGACGCGGAATTGCGCCCGTACAGGCTAAATGCGGCATTTTTCCAATCGTCTCCCAAACCCAACTGCCCCCATCTCGTAACATTTTCCCTGTACTCACCGCGTCGCGTCTTGGAAAAAATCGCATCTACCTGCTGCAAAGTCAACCCTTTTATGGGATTGTCTTTATTGACAAAAACAGCCAGTGCATCCAGCGAGGCGCGCAACAATGTTGGTGGATATCCAAAATGCTTTTCAAATTTGTCAATTTCCGAAGCCTTCATCGGACGCGACATAGGGCCGAATTGTGCAGTCCCCTCAATCAACGCGGGCGGTGCAGTGCTCGATCCCTTGCCCTCGACCTGAATAGTTACACTGGGATAGTACTTGCGAAACCCCTCCAGCCACAGCGTCATCAAATTATTCATCGTATCTGATCCAATGCTGTTGGCACTTCCGGAAATCCCACTCACCTTTTGATACGCGGGAACAGGCGAATCTTGCTGCGCCTGAGCCGCAGCCTGTGTCAAAACAGCCACACATGCGATCATACAAATAAATCTGGTCATTCAATCTCCCCTGGCGTAGTGTAATAGCATACAAAAAATAAACCTGTATCGCGTTACACATGTGATAAAAACACGACATTTATGTGATAATCAAAACTTAACATATAGCGTCAGCCGAGGAATCACCTCAAGGTCCACATCTGGAGCCTGAAAATTTGTACCCATCACATTGGGCATAATGTGAATATCCTTTACCGGCTCAATGTCAAGCCCTCCGAGGAAGCAATATTCTCCATCGTCGTCGGACTTATCGTCTGGATCAAAGAAATCGCCACGAGCAAACACCTTTATCTTCTCGCTAATCTGTCCTGCGCCGAACAGTGAAAGCCCCCGCACCTGTGCGGTATGGTTGCGCCATTGCACAAAGCCTTCCAAACCACCGTGGAAATTTTTCTTTTTTAATCCGATAAACGTAGCAAAAGTCGTGCGATCTAGATTGTCCGGGCGTTTTTCCCAATCTATATAAGTCGTCACATTCAGGGTTCCAGGCTCAAAATGCAACAGACCGTAAATTTTCTTATAGTGATCTGTCTCGGACTGCTGCCCGCTGCCATTGGCCAGCATAACTTGGGCATTTAACTTTCCAGCTTCATCCAATCGCGCGCGATATGCTATGCCTATATCAGCCGAAGAGGCAATCTTTTTTCGATCCATGAGGGTCTTCTCGACCGAGCGATAACCCCAAATAGACTCTGATACGTTCCATGTTGGCGTACCCGACAGCCCCATATAGAGCGCATGGCCATTTTTGCGATAGCGCAAATACGCGTGCTTTACAAAAGGTTCTATTTTTTGCTCACTATTAAATCCCGCATCCTTGGCCTCCAGCCGAACCCGTCCAGAAAAAGCATCACTCCACTTCAGATCATGGGTGAGATAAATGCGTCGAAACCGAAAGCCATTCTCTTCTTCCCCATTTCCTCTCACGATATAATAATCGGCAAACATAACACCCTGGAGCCTGGTATCTACAGCTTCACCCCGTCCCGCCAATACAAAACCCAAACACAACATCATTCTCCAAATTGCTTTACAAATGCGCATGTGCTCTCCCTCCGAATTGATGGATAAACGACGTTCTCAGCGATAAGATATCGCTATAATGTTACAAATCGCTTCCAAAACGGTCACGCTTTGGTCACAAGATTGTGACATTTGTGTTACAAATACGCCATTTCATCCTTTCTTCAGGGATTCTTCCCGCTAACTCTCTTCTGAAAAGAAAAGGTCGGATGGATTTATGCCCATCCGACCTTAAGGATTGCTGTTTTCATTTGACAATCTGCCCCTCATCGCATTATAATACCACACCTTTAACGCAATTCCGTCGCATCTTCCCCCGGAGTGTGTTATGGACCTCGGCGATACCAGTCTCTACTTTAACAGAGAACTTTCATGGCTGCGCTTTAATCAGCGCGTATTACAAGAAGCCCGTACCCCCGAAAATCCCCTGCTGGAACGGGTCAAATTCCTGGGCATTGTGGCCAATAACCTCGACGAATTCTTTGAAGTGCGCGTAGCGGGCCTACTCCAGCAAGTAGAAGCGGGCATTTCCGACTACGGTCCCGATGGCCTCCTGCCCGAAGAACAAATTTCAGCCATAGCAAAAGAAGCCCATCGCATGGTCGAGGAACAATACGCCTGCTGGAATGACGAACTCCTTCCCGCATTGCGCGATGCAGATGTTCACATACGCACCATCAGCACGCTTTCCAAACGCGAAAAATCCTTCCTCGACGACTATTGCCACGCAGAACTCTACCCGGTTTTAACCCCGCTCACCATCAGCCCTGCACACCCATTACCACGCCTGATCAACAAAGCCCTTTGCATCGCCCTTTTGCTCAAAAACCGCGAAGGCGAAACACTGCTCGGCGTCGTGCAGGTTCCCCGTCTATTGCCGCGTCTGATTCGCTTGCCCCGAGAAGAAGACAGCCAGCGCATCGACTTCGTCTTCCTCGCCGATATTGTCCAGGCGCATATTCCCGAACTTTTCCGGGGATATCAAATTCTCGACTCGGCTGCTTTTCGCATCACCCGAAACAGCGATCTCTATCTGGACGAAGAAGAAGCCGACGACTTATTGCTCGCCATTGAAGACGAATTGCAAAATCGGCGCAAAGGCGACACCGTCCGCCTCGAAATCGAAGCCGATGCCAGTCGGGCACTTGTCAAGCGCTTACAATCGACATACAGTCTGAAAAACAATCAGGTGTATCAGGTCAACGGACCGGTGAATCTCAACCGTTTAATGGGACTTTACAGCGCGACCCCCAGACCCGATTTGAAATATTTACCCTATCACCCGCCCGACCAGACGTATGAGGAAATCGATACCCTCTTTGACCAGATCAGACAAAAAGATATACTGCTCCACCACCCCTACGATGCCTTTACACCCGTTGTTCAGTTCGTCAATTCAGCAGCAACCGACCCCGATGTACTGGCCATCAAACAGACGCTCTATCGCACCAGCGAAGATTCACCCGTTATCGATGCACTGATTCGCGCAGCAGAGGCGGGCAAAGAAGTCACAGTGGTAGTTGAACTCAAAGCGCGATTTGACGAAGCATCCAATATTCGATGGGCGCGGCGCCTTCAGGATGCGGGTGTATGCGTCGTATATGGGGTCGTGGGCCTTAAAACGCACTGCAAACTCTCGATGCTGGTCAGGCGCGAAGCCAACAACGGGCTACGCCGCTACGCCCACATCGGCACGGGCAATTACAATCCCTCAACAGCCCGACTTTATACGGACCTGGGATTGTTCACAGCACGCGAAGACATCACAAATGATGTAGCCGAAGTTTTTAACCTGCTCACCACGCAATCTGCACATCCCCAGGTCAGCAAGATGCTCATTGCACCCTCTACCATGCTCGATTCCATCCTCAAAAAAATCGACCGCGAAATCGACCATGCACGCCAGGGACGCACAGCCCGCATTGTCGCGAAAATGAATTCACTTCAAGACCCCAAAGTCATTCGCGCGCTATATCGCGCATCGCAAAACGGCGTGCAAATTGACCTGATTGTGCGCGGTATATGCTGTCTGCGTGCGGGTGTTCCCGGTATAAGCGACAACATCAGAGTACGCAGCATCATCGGGCGCTTTTTGGAACACAGCCGCGTCTATTATTTCGAAAATGATGGGGACCCCGATGTGTACATCGGCAGTGCAGATTGGATGCCTCGAAATTTGCGCCGGCGCGTAGAAACGCTTTGTCCTGTCGAAGACCCGGATTTAATTACACGGATAAAATCAGAACTCCTCAGCACCTGCTTTGCCGACAATGTCAAATCGCGCGAGCTATTGCCCGATGGCACGGACCGTCACATTGAACCCGCCCAAAACGAACCCGCATTCTGCGTACACGACATGCTCATGAATCTATCTCTGGGTGAACCCGTCGATATCCCCGACTTCTTTGCCCAAACACCATCCTCAATCGAATCGACCGCTGCCACTTAAATACAGCACCGCCAGATAGGTTAGTCCTCAAACTTGAGGGTAACCCGCAAAACGCCCAGTCTTGTCGGGACTGGGCGTTTTTTTGTTCGTTTTTTTGACATGTGATTAAGGGGCAGACACCTTAAAAAAGAGCCTATACATCACGGGGACGACCAAAAGTGTTAAAATCGTGGCAAATAGCAATCCAAAGATAATTGTGATCGCCATGGGTTCCCAGATGACGCCACCGCCGATCCATAGCGGAATCAATCCCAAAGTCGTGGTTGCCGTTGTAAGCATAATGGGGCGAAACCGCTGTTGGGCAGCAGCCACAATCGCATCTCGTAGCGTGCGCTTAAACTCATCCATTTCAATTTGAATGCGATCAATCAAAACAATTGCATTGTTGATCACGATGCCAAATAGAGAAATAACCCCTAAGAAAGGCATGAAGCCAAAATAGGAGCCGGTCAACAACAACCCCAAAATCACCCCTATTAAGCCCAATGGAATGGTCAGCAAAATGATCAAGGGTTTGCGGATGGAATTGAATTGACCGATGAGCAAGAGGACAATAATAAAAAACGACAGGGGTAGATAGTTCATAATCGCCCCAATATTTTTTGCACTCTCTTCTGCTTCTCCTCCCAATTCATAGCGATAGTCAGAAGGCCACATTTGTTGTTGTTCTAACCACGGTGCCATCTGTTCTTCTACCTCCGCAGCAGTATATCCAGTTTGCAATCCGCTCGTAACCGAAATCGTTCTGGTCAGATCTCGCCGCAAAATTTTCGCAGCCTGCCATTTGATATTGAGATCTGCAACTTGCTTGAGAGGCACATTCACACCGCTTTGCTGTGAATAGACATGCATGCTTTCCAGGTCCTGAATGCGGCGGTCTTCAACCTGATTGTTTCGCATTACAATCGGGATAACTTTATCGCCCTCCCGGAATTCCCCGGTTTCCAAACCAATCAGCCCGGTTTGTAAAGACACGGCAATGTCCTGACTGGTCACACCTGCACGCCGGGCGCGGTGCTGATCGATATCGACGATGATTTTTTTCGTGCGCGGCCCCCAACTGTCGCGAATATTTTTTGTGCCCTCAATGCTACGCAATTTGGCCTTAGTTTCTGCCATGAGCCGATAGAGCACCTCTGCGTCATCTCCTGAAATGCGAATTTCAATGGCGTTTTCTCCGCCACCGCCGCCAGATAATCGCTTCACCTTCCCCTTCGCCTCCGGTAGATTTTGAAAAATGAAATTGTCAACCGCATCGATCACTCGCTGATTGGCATTTGAGGAACTGGTGTTAAGCAAAATATGGGCAGAACTGGACAGGGCTTCTGGCGCAGTGTAGCCCAGGTCGTATTTGGGCGCACCTTCACCGATATACGAAGAAAATGACACCACACCTTCCGTGCGGTCTTCCCCAACCAGAAGGTCCTCTATGACGTAGTTTTCGATGGATGTGACCACTTCTTCTGTTTTGTCGATAGTGCTACCCAAGGGCAGATCCACGGTAACGGTCACTAAAGCGCGTTCGCTATCTGGAAAAAAGACAAAAGGAATGAAACGAAAAGACCACAAAGCGGCAATGAAGACAACGACCACACAGCCCAGAAACCGGAAAGGGTGTTGTAGATTGACCGATAGAATTTTCTCGTAAAGTGCCTGAAGCCTATTCGGCTTTGCTTGTTCCATTTTGGGCTTTACTTTTAAAAAATAAAAACACAACAGCGGTATCAATGTCATAGAGAGGAGCCATGAAGAAAGGAGCGCGTAACTCACTACCACGAATAATTCGCCCATGATTTCGCCCATGACCGATTCTGCAAGATAAAAAGCGAGGAAGGCCGCGGAGGTCGTTAATGAGGATATTAGCAACGGCATAAATAACTCTCTGGCAGACGCGATGGCCGCATCAATGGCTTTTTCGCCCTTCTCCATTTTGACCATAATGGATTCGGAAACGACAATGGCGTTATCGACCAGCATACCGAGCGCGATAATCAGAGAGGCCAGTGACACCTGGTTCAACCCCAGACCAGATTGCGACATCAACAATATCGTGGTGACAATCGCCATTGGAATCAGAGAAGCCACAATTAAACCTGTGCGCAAGCCGAGGAAAAGCAACATGACGAGTAGCACCACGCCCACTGCCTGGTATAGATTTCCGAGGAAGTTCTTCACGGAGTCATCTACAACTTCATCCTGAGAAGCCGCTCTGACGATTTCGAATCCCCAGGGGAAAACGGTCTGATAATATTCGAGACGCGCATCAATTTCTCTTCCCAATTCAATAATGTTGCCGCCTTTTTTGAGATTGACACCAATGGCCAATCCCGGTTTTCCATCAATGCGTACACTCGATTTTTGAGGTTCGACATAGCCGCGATAAATATTGACAATATCCCCCAAAAATACCAGTTCGCCTTTTTCGGAAGAAACAATGATTTTTTTGATGTCTTCTATCAGATCAAAATTTCCGGTCGGCTCCAGGATAATGCGTTCATCTTCAACTTCAATGTCGCCGCCGGAGAAAACGATATTGGTACTGGAAATAATATTTTTGAGTTTTTGCTGCGTGAGTCCCAATTCCGCCAGACGCGCATCATCGTAATCGAGATAGACTCGCTCTTCGCGAGCCCCTACTATTTTTATTTTTGCGGCATTTGGCAATTTAATTAAATCATCGCGGATGGCGTCTGCTGCTTCTTTTAATTCTGCATACGTAAATCCATCTGCCGTTAGCCCCAGGATGATGCCATAAACATCTGCCAGGCCCTCGTCGTTGAAATTCACACTCGCGACACCGCCGGGTAGTTGGTTGCGCACAGCATCGACTTTTCGGCGCAACTTATCAAAAATCGGCTGGAGGTCACGCTCGCTGTCTTTGATAAATATCGTGACAACCGATATACCCGTGCAATTTTCACTCTGGACATAATCCACCTCTGGCACTTCCTGGCACACTTCTTCAATTTTATTGGAAATGAGCAGTTCCATCCGTTGTGGACTGGCCCCTGGAAAAATGGTTACGACATTGGCAACGCGTACGAGAAACGGCGGCATATCATCGCGGGGCATGTTTTGAAAAGCGGAAATCCCGACGACGATTATGACGACCAGTAGGGACAGTGTAACGACATTGTTTTTAATTGCAAATTGCGTGATATTCATACTTTTTCCATTATTTTAACAATTTCACCGTTATACCATCTGTGAGGCTTTCCACACCCGCGGTTACCACCAGCGCACCATTTTGCAATCCCTCAATTATTTCAAATCCCTCATGAGATAATTCGCCTACCATCACCTTCTTTTTTTGCGTGATGGCGAGGCCGGGTTCACTTTTTGTGAGCGTAAAAACGAAATTGCCGTCGAGGTCTTCTCCCACAGCACCAACCGGTACGATCAACCTTTCTGTTGCCGCGTCATTGCGAGCCGAAAAATTAAATGTCACATCCGCTGGCATACCCGGCCTGATGTCGCCGGTTGGATGTTCTACTGTTGCGATAACCGGATAAATAGACGATTGGGTTCCAGCGACAAAAGATACCTCAGAGATCGTCCCATCAAAAATTTTATCGGGAAGAGATGAAAATCTTATAGAGACTTTTTCCCCAGCCTGAACGCGAGAAATAAATGCTTCCGGGATACTGACGTTGACTTCAATATCATCTTCTGATGTAATGGTAACAACGGCCTGGCCGGGGCTGACCTGTTCATTTTTTTCAATAGCAACCTCCGAGATAATGCCATCCATCGGCGCGTAGAGTGCGTAATAGCCGAGCTCCCGTTTCTTCAGGTCTGCATTTCTTTTTTCCGTATTGTGGGCGGAATTTGCCGAAGCGTATTTGTCTTTAGCAGCCTCATACTCGCTTAAAGACACATTGTTGTTCTCGTATAACTCTTTTACCCGGTCCAAATTTGATCGGGCATTATCTTTTTGTATCTCCACTTTTCTCAACGTCTCGAGTGCCTTTTCATAGTTGAGTTGTGCATCGGAGTTGTCGATAGAAGCGATCTTTATGCCTTTGTTGACCTTCTCGCCAACCTTGACATTCACCGCTTCAACAATACCCCCAACGCGAAAGCTCAACTTTGATTCGGTGCCAGCCCTGGACACGCCAGAAAAAATTCTGCTTTGCTCACCGCCAGCGAGAAAGACTTGTTGGTATCGAACTGGCCTGATAATTTCCTTTTTTTCAGGTTTTTCACCTCCGCAGGAAAGGAGCAAAACTATGCAAAAAATGGTCAATATGTGTTTGGGCTTCATAGGACTTTCTCTCCCTATTTGATAGAGGATTGCTTAACGGGCACGCTCGCTAAAATAAGCCTCAAAGCGTTTGAGGAAATTTTGCTGTTCTTCAGGCGTGCTCAACATGCTGAACTTCCCCACAGCGCGCTCGGTTTTCAAGATGCTGACCAAAAATTCGTACTCCGAATCCAATGCGCTCAATCTGGAGGCCAACGCCGCGTTTTGTGCATCAACCAAATTGACGATAGAGACGCGGCCCTGCGCGTATCCATCTTGTACCAGTGCCAGACTTTTCTCAGCCAATTCAGCCGATTTTTGGGACGATTCGAGATTGACCCACCGGACGGTTAAGTCCAGCACGGCTGCGCGCAGGTTGAGCTCCAGGATCTGAACCAACTGCGCTTTTTGATCCGCGAGTTTGTCGATTTCAATGCGGGTTTGCCGAATATTGGCGCGGTTTGCACCGCCTTGAAAAAGAGGCCACGAGGCGTTGAGGCTCACATTCCAGGGATAATCGACGGTTTCGACGCCGGGTACATCCGCACCTGCGCCATGGCGAGACGCGATGTACTGCCATTCTGCCCCCAGACCAATGGTGGGCACAAAGCGCGCCCGCTGAAATGATCGGAGGGATCGCTGCAAGGCATTGAGATTGGCCGAGAGTTGTCCCAGCTCCGGCGCATTGCGAATAGCTTCTCCAATGAGAAAATCCGTGTAAATATCGAGAGATTGGGGCGTGTCGATATATTGTCCCACACTGCTGAGATAACTGATGTAGAGGCTGTCGGACAAGGTCGTTTCGCGCGCGATAAAAGGCTCGGCAATAGAGCGGTTGAGCAATTGGTTCAATTGGATCTTCGCCAATGCCACATTGTTTTTGGCGGCCAACAAATCTGTGTTCGCCGTTGCCAACCGGCTCTCCCAACGATAGACATCTGACCGCCCGGAATAGCCGACAGCTTCCCGCTGTTTGGCAATTTCGAGATTCCTGCGGGTCAATTCCACATTGTCACTCTGAATCCTGCGTCCAGTTGTGGCTTTCAGAATTTGGAAGTACGCCACAGCCCCATTGAGGATAACGTCGAGTTTCAATTTTTCGTAGCCGTATTCCGACGCACGCAACAGATGTTTTTGAATAGACACATTGCCCATCGCCTGTTCAGAAAAAATCAACTGCTCGATCCCTGCTGTTCCCGTGACGGTTCGCTGTGCCTGCTGCCCAAAAGAACCTTCAGCGCGGTTTTTGTCGATCTGTACACCTGTTGCACCAACGCTCAATGAAGGAAAAAAACGAGTGCGAGATAGGAGCACCTCTTGTTGTGCGGCATCGACAGTGCCTTCTTCGATTTTTAGCTCGAGGTTGGCATTCATCGCTTCCCGCATGACCTGGGCCAAATCCACGGCACGTACACCTTCCAGAGCAAATTCATTGATCAATGCAGCCTGAGTAAGAACTGTAAATTTGGGAGAAAACCCGATCGCGCGTGCGGTTTGCATATTGAGCGTCAAATTTTCTTCAAAGCTCACGTAAACGGGCAAATGCGCTGCATCTTCACCGTTGAGAATGGCTTCGACATGCAGGGAAATGCGACGAATAATTCTGGAGAAATTTTCTTCTGGCGTGATAGCCGCCAAAACACCCTGCTGGACATCGGCCGTAGAAGAACCAAAAGAGGGCATTCCTCTGTTATTCACGGCGTCGATAAATGCGCGTTTCTCCACGCCTTCATGTGGCCCTAAATACCCGATATAGAAAGCATCAATGCCCTGGCGTACTGCCATAGACAGGGTTTCAGTCTCGTTAGCGAATGGAAGCAATGCAAATGAAGTTCGATTTTTTTGCATCATATCTTCTACAAAAGCCACATCACTGGCGAGCAAATTCAACACTTCACCATAGAAGACAATGCCCACTTTTTGATATGGAAAAATGTCGTAAAAAACGTCCAGTTCTCTTTCCAAAAATCGATCAGACCAGAGGATATAGGTGAGATTGTGAACGCCCGACCTGTTTTTTTCAACTGCGGGCAAACCCTGCAATTTGGGATCAAAAATGCCCAGCGCAATAACGGGTTTTTGATAGGTGCCCCTTTGTGCGATTACCGAACTGGTCAAGACCCCAAAGCCAATGATAATGTCTATATCCCCGTCTTCCATCAGATGATCATAGTTTTTGGCAGCAACACTGGCAGACCAATCTGCGCTCAGAATATTGTCTTCTAAAATCTGGATATGATATTTTGCCCCCAAAAGCGCGTCCAATTCGCGTTTTAATTGATCAATCCCGATATCTGCTCGCTGTTGCTTATCATCTACAAGTACGCCGATCGCGACGCGCTCTTTTTGACTTTGGGCACAAATTTCAGGCGTTAATAACAAAAAAAACAAGAAAATGCCAAATGCGAAACACCACCTTATGTCATTCATAACCTTTCCCTTAATATCGTCTATTACTCGGTGAACTGGCCTGGCGATCAGTTGTACACCTACCGCTGCGTTGTAGGCTGCACCTGTATCCGTGCGTCTATTCATCTATCAAATTTACCGCTGCCACTTAAATGCAGCCCCACCAGGCGAGCAACCAGCACTGCCAAATAGGTTTGTCCCCAAACAGCTTCCAAAACAGCCAGATTTTTCGCCATCCGGCTTATAGGCATTATATCCCCATAGCCCAGAGTGGTCATTGTTATAAAAGAAAAATAAATTAGATCTGAAAACGCACCCAGGACATGATCCGAAAACAAAATCGCATCTGGATCAAATAATAACAGAGTTTGATAAAGAAATGCCCACAACACACCGCTTAAAAAATAAATGGCTATTCCCCCTTGAATAGAATCTATAGTAACCGTCGTCTCAGAGAAAATCCGGTGCAAAAAGATCAAAAGGCATATCCCGTAAAACAGGGTATAAGTACCCATTTTTGCCATCTCAAACACTCTGAATACTGCCCCAGAGAGATCAATATTGTGGATAAGTAAATGAAAGCCAAATCCCATAAGTCCGGGCACCAAACACAACGTCAATAACCATCTGGGAAGGCCTAAAGTCCAGAGCACTGTGGCCAGGAGCATTAAGAAGAGAAACCGTGCAAAATCCTGTCCTGCGCGGTCTAACAATGGCATTGCAAAAAAAAGAAAAACCACTGAAAGGGCGAGAATAGTGTATTTGTAGGTCGAAAAGTGCTCCCAGAATTTCAAATCTGGACCTTTACTATTTGATCTCTCCACGCCGGTCCTCCATTACTCCTCTCTCCATCCCCACCACGCTCCCCAATCACCTCTTCACGCGCCTGTACCAATTTTGCAACACATCGTACAAATGCGCCTGTTTCTCAGCATTTTTGGGATCGCCCAACAGATTATTCATCTCATAGGGATCATTTTCCAAATCGAACAGATGTGTTGCCTCAAAACCCTCTTTCTCCACCACCAGCTTAAACGCGCCTTCGCGCACCATACACCAGGGCTGCATTTCTGAAAACACCGGTCGGTCTAAGGTATGCGAAGGATCGCTCACCACAGGCGCGAAACTATCGCCCTCAACCGAAGCTTCAGGAGATTCTCCAGCGTAATCTACACATGTCGCAAAAAAATCCACACCAGACACCAGATCATCCACCACCACACCTGCCGCGCCCCCTGGTGCGCGAACAATCAGGGGAATGCGACTCGACTCCTCCCAGGCCTTACCCTTATTCGTCTCTCCGTGGCTGCCCTGCAAATCCCCGTGATCCGACGTAAACATCACCACCGTATTATCTCGCAACCCCATGCGATCCAGCGCATCCATCATCCGCCCCACATTTGCATCCAACTGCGTCACCATCGCGTAATACGCGCGCAGATATTCATCGAGATCATTACCATAGCGTTGATAAACCGGATCATTTTCCTGCGGTTTGGGACTCGGCGGGCTATGCGTCCTCGTATAGGGATCAACCTCCATGCAATTTGGGCGTCGCGCAATGTTCACGCCCCGATACATCTCGTCGTATTCATATCCCGGCTGCTCGGGATAATGCGGATTCTGATAAGACACAAACAGCGCGAAAGGTGCGTTACCCACCATCT
>JAPOXY010000277.1:4254-23718 GCA_026706845.1 Gemmatimonadota bacterium | reverse complement strand
CGTCCACTGCGGCTCCGCTTCGGTCAATTTGCGTCCCTCTGCGACCATTTAATCAAACACCTGCTTGTAATAGGCCAATCGCTCGCCCTGGATCAGGCTTTCAAAAACGATATACCCATCTTCTCGAAACTGCTGCACCTGTTCGTCCGTCAACATAAAAACCTCCCTTGATCAGGATTTCCAAGATTTCCAAGATACCACAGGATGCCACCCCTCTCCGGAATGCACACATCAACTCACACTCGCTGCCTTCTTTTGTCTTCTCATCTGTGTCCATCTGTGTTCATCGGTGGTTGCTTTCGAATTTCCCGATTCAACTTCGCAGCCTTCACCAACTCGCGCTCCAGCAATTGGTAATAGGTTGCAGAATCCATCGTCGCTTTTTTCTTCACCAGAGCCTGAACCTCGTCAATCGCCTTACCATAAGCTGCAACAAGCGCGGGCGAAGCGCCTTTGGGAACGCGAAAATTGAGCAAAAAACAACGGTCTGCCAACATCCCATCGCCCGCGTCGATATCGGACAGACGCGTACCCAACCCATCGCCATTATCGTCCAGAATCGCGTTCTCTGTCGCAATCAGCCCCTCACTCAAAAACCAGGCATCTGTCAGTGAAGACGCCTGGGTGCAAATCTCCAGAACCGAAATGCGGTCATCGCGGTCTTGATCGGCACTGCCATCCTCCAATGCCTGCACAAAAAAACGCATAAATTGCGTGGCATTGCGCTGATCTGTACTGCGCGTACTCGCGCATATAATACGCCCATCCCGGCTCAGAGCATTGACAAAAGGCGCACTCATCGACGCACTATTAACGACAATAATGCGCTTCGCGGATAACGTCTTCAAAAATCTATCCAGATCCTCCGCTGTCAAATCCGCACCGGGAATATTCAACTTGCCAACCTGGCGCCGATAGCTCCCGTGTCCAATCAAAAAAATGAACACATCGTCACCCGGTGTTATCCGCTCCGACAAACCGCGGAATACATTGCGGATGCCTTTTATTGATGAATTACCATCGGCATTCTCACCCGTCTCATTTACCAATAGCACATTTGCCGCGGGGTGATCGCATCGCTCAACCAGCACCTGGCGCAAACGCTGCCCCCAATCGTCAAACCGCTCGGAATACGCGTCCTCTCCACCACTACCGCTGATGATCACATCAAAAACAGCGGCATTTGCCTGTGTCAGCATCAACACACAAATTGGGAAAACCCATAATTTCACGGCTCTCCCCCCTTCCGTCTCAAATACCATTCAACGCAAAGCAACAACACGAGTAGAATATAAAAAGGCGGAAAATGCCACAATGGAAAACGATCCAATCGCGCATGAGCTTGGTCGGTATATGGAATCTGCTCAGCCAATTCGTCGAGCGCGTCCAACGCGATAAATTTGCCCCCCGTGTGTGCAGACAGGCGTTTTAAAAAATCGGGATTATAACGCGCAGACAAAAACTCGAGATGGTCCGGACGCGCCAGCACAGCCGCGTCCAACTGCCCAACATCTGCGCCATCGGAATCTCGCGCCGTGAGCCTTACGCGGTGCAATCCCGCTTCTGTAGCCTCAAAAGTTGCAGAATACGCGCCCACCTCCGCAATAGATTCAGAAACAGGCAATCTAATCGCCCCACCATTCGGTATCTCGACCTGCACATCGACGGACAGACCTTCGCGGGGTTCAAAAAGAGAATCGCGCACCACAAACTTCAAATCGCGCATGTCTCCTAAGACAACATCCTCGCCGCTATCGATCATCGTCACAGGCTCTGGCACCCGCATCGCCAGCAATCGCGCCAACTGCCGCCAAAAGCGTTCGTGAGCGGCATCTTCAACATTCTGCATCATCTGCCATTGCCACGTCTCGCCCGTACCCAGCGCAGCACTCAAACCCTCTCCATACCGCTGCCAGGCAAATAGCGGTTGTCCATCCACAGCTTCGGACTCGGCATCCACCGTCGCCATCACCGTTGCACCAGCGCGCACAGACGCAAACGCATTAATCCCGTAAAGCACGGACAAATTCGCCCACTGATCGGCATTGACTTCGGTATCTTCGCTCAAAGACCAGACCCCCGACAATACACCTTCAATCGTCGGCTTAGCGCGAAAAACCACATCTTCGTAATCACCTGCAGGACCCAGCACAACGGGCAACATCGGTTCAATAGTCGAATGCGCCCACCCGCCCTCTGAGTACGCGCGGGGACCGCCCAGCATCAAAAAACTGCCCCCCCGTTTGGACACAAATTCCCGCGTCAAATTGAGTTGAGCAAGAGAAAAAAAATCGCGCTCAATATCCCCCCAGATCACCACATGGTAGCGAAAAAACTCTGATATATCTGAAGGATACCCACCCGCCAACTCTGATTCTGACACACCAATGCGGATAAAAACCGCTTCGTCATAACGCGGCGCATTCAACGCCTGATCGTCAAAGCCCTCGAACAGGGGATTCGCCATTGTCGCATCGCGCCCCCGGAAAACAAACTTGCGCTCGGCACCAGAAATGCGAACCAGACTCGACAGAACAAGCTGGGGCGCCCCGTCTAAGGCACGCCGCAAAAACTTGCCCTCCCAATTGGGACGCCCGCTAAAATACAAAATGCGAAAAACGCGCTCGCGATTATCCACCAGAATATCCCGAGCATTATTCTCAGCAATGCGATCTTTGGTCGCAACATCCGTAGTATCTGCCAAACGCACCCGCACGCGGTGTGATACCCAGCCATCTCTTTGCGGATCAAAATTGAGCCGCACGTAATTCTCTTCTTCCGTCCCTACAATGGAAAGCGGTGACGACGCCACCACCCGCTTGCCATCCAGCACATCGACCACCACATCTTCACCGCCCAACCCCTCGGCCACTACCCGCGCTGTAACCGCCACCTCATCGGATCGCACGCGCGACACCGACACATCCGCCAATGCCAGATCGCGCCAGAGATCATCGCGTCCTATCCCCACTGTAAAAACGGGCACATCGCGGGACAAATCCGTTATCTGAACAGGCGCGGCACTTTGCTGCACCCCATCGCTAAACACCACCACAGCCGACACCGCAGTCCCGGACATTTGCTTGAGCACCCCGCGAACTGCGCCGACAATATCTGTTCGCCCCTGATCAAACGCGAGGTCTCCAACCTCATTTACGCGCGCTGTTGTGCTGCCAAACCGAAACCGCGCCACCTGATGGGATTGCGTCAACACGCGCTCAAAATCCGATCCCTGATACACCTGCACAAATCGCTCTGCTCGCGCCTGCCCATCGTATTCGGGCACCGTCATACTGCGGGAATCATCAAACAAAACAGGCACAAAATGCGTACCAGGCTCCAATTTCCGCGCCACCAGCGCAGGTCCCAATAACAAAAATAGCACCAGCGTCAACGCCACCGCGCGCAGCCCAATCAACACCTTTGAAAGCGCGGGTCTCCGCCTGTGCCAGAACACCACACTCGCACAAAAAACAACGCCGAGAAGGACCAGCGCCACAGGCCATGCGACATCCAATACAAATCGCACATCCCGATATACAGCGGCGCGATCCCCGGCCAACAAGTGTAATAACCAGTCAGTCACTTCTCACTTTCCGTCAACGCTTTAAAATACTCGGCAACGCGGGCGCGGTATTGCTCGGGAATTTCGTCTGCCTTGCCAGCAGAAAGGCCATAGTCTCCTTTTCGCTCGCGAATCAGCACCGATAATTCTTCGGCAGACAGCGTCAAAGGCTTGATCGCGCGCTCGAAAATCAAATCGTATTGTGGCACCGCCCCCTTGCGATAATAATCGCGCCCAATGCCCGCCAGATCTTCGCGGATACCCGTCAAACGCTGTCGCACACCTAAATCAGCCGGCAAAAGCGACTCGGCCTCGCGCAAGCGATTCATCCAATCGCGAAAACCGCCTTCGGCAAAACGTCGCAACGCATCGGGACCTTGCGGACCCCATCCAAATCGCCCGTCACCATCCCCTCCTTCTCCCCCCATTACCGCCTCCAGACGCTCCTGCGCCCGCTCCAGCGCCTCCAGATCGTCGCGCACCAGAAGTTGCGCGACACCATCGAGTTTTTCAGCCGCCTGATCCAACTTCTCCGCCACGTCTCGCTCGTGTGTTTCCGATGCCCGCCACGCCCCCAATCTCACCAATCGCTCGCCCGCTTGCATATCTTCAAAAATGCCCTCTCGGCTCGTCTCGCGCAGCCAGTCATTGAGTTTTTGCGCCATCAAACCCTGGCTTTCTGCAGCCTTTTCTGCCAACGCACTCGCCTCCTCCATCATATCGCGGAACTGATCGGCCGTGCGTTGCTTGTCCTCGAGCATCTCGCTCAATGCGCGCTCCGAATCAGACAGGGTTTCGCGCTGCGTCTGCTGCTCCTGAGCCTGTGCGACCAACCCCCGCTGTTGGGCGCGTAAACTATCCATATTATCTTGCAACATTCTCATGCGCTCAGCCGCAGCCCCGCGCGATAAATTGCCCAATTGCTCTTGCACATCGCGCAAGGCGTCCAAAGCGCGATTGCCCGCAGCCCGCGCCCGTTGCAACTGATCGTTATTCAGATTTTGCGCACTGCGACTCATCTGCCGCCGCGCGCCTTCCAATTGTTCCCGCGCCCGCCGCGCCTGTTGTGGGTCCATATCCCCAGACGCAATCTCGCCATTGACTGCATCGAGCGCGTCCATCGTCTGGCGCTGCGCCTCGCGCAACTGCTCAAGGCGACGTTCGGCCTCTTCGCGCGCCTCGCGCTCCAGCTTTTCCGCCTCTGAAATCAACTGCGCCACATCTTCGTTAATCGCCGCCTGCCGCCTGGTCAATTCCTCAATTTTATTTTGTGCCTCTGCCGTCTCCGCAAGTTGCTGTTGCAATGTAGATGCTTCTTCCCGAAAATCTCGTCGCTGCGCCAACTCCAGACCATCCAACTCGCGTTGCTGTGCCTGCCCCCCACCGCCACGCTGTCGCTGCCTGTTTTGCACGATCTCAGCCTCTCTCGGTCTCCTCTGCAACAGGTATCGATACGCGCGCTGTGCGTGCCCCCATGCCCTTGCCAATGCCGCATCCGGAGATTCAAAAGACGCCTCGTGCAATGCCTCGACAACACCTGCAAACTCCGCTTCCAAATCCGCTGCTGGATTCCTCACAGAACCCTGAACATTCTCCTGCGCCTCAATAATAGCGTGTTTTTGCTCATCGTATTCCTCCCAATCCATTTCCGACGCGCCTTTGCGCAAATTCCAGATCGCAATAATCACCTGCTTCTGGCCCTCTGCGCCCCCCCGTTGCCCCCTGCCCTGCCCCTGCTGACCACCCTCATTGCTCACAGCCTGGCGATAGAGCCGTTCAAACGGCCGAATTTCCAAAAAATAGGGATCGCCCAGAGTCTCAATCTCAGACCGTCCCGGCTTGCCATCTTCTGCCCAGACCGTCCAGGTAATAAAATCGCCCGCCGCGAGACCCAGACCTTCCAATGCCATCGGATACTCACCCTCGGCACTCTCTATCCGCGCTGTCTCCGTCTTGAGAGAAATCCGCACGGGATCGCGCCCAGCCACCTCGTATTGCAAACCGTAATCCGTGAGCATATAATCGTCTTTTATCGAAAACCCAAAAGCCACCTCCTCAATTGCCGTAGCTTCGTCATCCCCTCGGGGAAAACGAACCTGAATGCGCGGCGGCTGATCGACCTTCGCCGTAATTTTATACGCACGCGCATACTCGTTTTCCTCGCCACCGGCATCTCGCAACGCCACCTCGTATGTACCATTCTCTGTAATCGACAGCGCGCCTTCCCACAAGGCATCATCTGACTTTTTCAACGCCATTTCTTCCCCATCATCCAATATCAGCGAGGCCTTCTCCAACGCTTTATTCACCGTTACCGACACAACGACCTCCGTACCTTCGGGTGCAGTAATATCGCCGCCATAAGGCACGTCCCGGTCCTCCATCTCCAAATAGTCGGGATAGCGATACAGGAGTCCAATCGACACCACCTCGGGCGGCGTCCACACCGAAAGTGTATAGACCTCGGAACGATAAGCCCCAACCTGCACCTGGTATTCCGTATCGGCATACAAATCGCGCAACTGGTGGGCAAACACATCGCCAGCCTCTCCAGGCTCTAAGGGCGCGGTTTGCCAGTCCCCGCCCGATGTCCGCCACTGAATCGCCTTGCTCGCACCCATAAGATCTGTCGTCACCCAAACCATCTGATGCGCCCCGCGGCGCACCCGCGCATCACCCGGTTCAACGGTATAGGGCAATGGCAAAACCGGTGCAAAAAACAACCGCCCTGCAATATCGCGCAGATCAACCTGCCACAATGCCATGAGCAACACAACAGCACCCAATCCCCAAACTCCGACAACCGCGCGGCGCACCCGCTTCAAAACGCGCAAATCAATCACAGGTGGCGCCTGTATCGCCGACAATTCGCGCACCTGCTGAAACACCTGCTCGGTCATCCACTCGGAAACCGGCGTTGATCCGTGCAGCGATACAGTGCTCACAATCAGGTCCTCAAGCTCGGGATGATGTGCATCGAGAAACAGCGCGATCTGCTCTCGCGTCACCTCCGTACGTTGCGGCACATACAACCACTTATACCCCGCACCAAAGACCAGAATGAGAAATGCTATCACCGGCACAATCACAGGCACGCGATCGGCAAAAGCCACCACAGCGCACAACCCAATCAGCAAACCCAAAAACACCGCGCCAAACATCAACCGCCCCTGCAAACGCCGCCGTCGCTCAAACTGCGCAGCCACTTCGCGGATCGCGTGTTCCAATTTAAGCGGTAGCAATGGTATCATGTCCGTACCTCCCGCGCACTCAAATACGCGGCGTAAAAATGTTCGAGCAAAAGCAAGGCAAGCAAAAATCCGAGTATCCAGCGACCGTATTCATACACAATCGAAAGATCAGCCGCTGGTTTGCCATCACTCTGAAATAACACGGGCGCATCGCACAACCGAATCTCAAATTCCGCGGGCGTTATCCGCGCCAAATCGCTCTCTCGGTCTATGATATTGACCGATGCGATTTGCGTTCCCCATTGATATACGCCGGGCACCTGGAATATACGCGCAACGCCAACTACAGAATCCGATCTCTCTGGCCCCAGAACCCGTTCCACCACATCAGAAGCACTCATGGCATCGCCCACCTGATAATCTGTCTCGATCTCCCGATCACCCGATAAATAGCGCAACGTCTCGTGCAACAAAGGTACAAACCGCGGCGTCCGCGCCAAATTTGACCTATCAAACCCCATTCCACCAGCCCAGACCAGGATGCGTCCTTCTCCTATTCTGCCCTCGACAATAGCGGGCATTAAATCGTCGTATTTTGCCAGCACCGCAGCTGAACTGTCGGCGGTAATAACGTGGTAATTCTCATAGCGCACAGATGAAAAATCGTTAAACCGCGCCCCCCTGAAAGGGCGAAAAATGGGATGTTCCAAATCCACCCACGCCAGCGCGGCATAACCCGCATCCTCCACCCCGGAAACCCGGATATTCGCGTGTGTGAACAAGGCATTCACAGACTGAATAGCGGCATCCCTGCGAAGTGGCAAAAACAGCGCACCGCCATTCTCAACATATTCTCTAAACTCGATTACAGAAGTCACATCCTCGGCAATCACCGCCGACCCCATAAGCTCTCCAGACCATGTCAATCGCCAATCCGCGCCCTCAGGCACAGCAGCTTTGAGCATAAACCGCGAAGACTCCGAAGCATTCAACACCGCGATGGGATGTTGCGGTTTGGCAAGCCACGCAAAAAAACGGCGATCATCTCGCTGCAACCCATCGCCTCCCGCAAGCGCGACATATCCGTTTATCCCATCCTTCAAAGGCACGGAAAAAGCCACCTGTGTCGCATTGCCCTGCAACACCGTCACATCGCGCGTTTCTATCACCTCTCCATCAACCACCAGTTGCGCGGCAAGTCCCCCTTGCCCAGACCAATTTCTCACGCGAGCGCGAACCCGCAATACATCGTCCTTTACAGCCCGCACAGCGAGCGCGTCAACCGACGCATTGGACACAGCGTTCGCCCCCACGTCAACCGCTTGAAGCTCAATCGCGCCCGGCAATCGCCATCCCATATCGGACAGCGGCATACCACTCGCCTGAAAATCGCTGATCACATGCACCACGCGCTTCACCTGCGCGGTATCAGCCGCAAAAACATGCTCAACTGCCTGAAGTGCCGCAGCATAATCCGTATGTCCCCACGTCACATCGGCGATCTCAATAGCGCGTCGCACATCTGCCACATCACTTGAAAGCGGCACATCGACCACGGCCTGCTGTGCAAAACGCACAAACCCAACCCGATCCCCCGACCCCACAGTCTCCAGCACGGATTTCGCCCCCACCTTCGCGCGCTCCCACACCCCGTCATATCCCATACTCAGCGAAACATCCATCGCAATCACATGATCAGTCGTCCCCAAAGACGCCGCTTCAGCATTCAACAGCATCTCGCGGAAAGGCCGCGCAAACGCAAGTGCCAGGGCAATCAGAACCGCCATTCGCAACAACATCAACACAATGTGTTGAACGCGCCTGCGCTCGATCACCTCGCGCTTGACATCGGGCACAAACATCAAACTGCTAAACCGTACAGTTTCACGCTCGGGACGGCGAATGCGATGTACAAAATAGGGAATGCCAATCAGCGCAACACCAAATGCAAATAGCGGAACCAGCAACCCCATCAAACACCTCCCCGCGATCGTCTGCTGGGCGCAATCAGACCATCGTTGCGCCGATGTAAAAACCGATGCAACGCCATATCCAGAGGTTCAGAACACGCGAACTCTTCAATATCGATCTCCGCCGATAGACACGCTTCTCTTATCGCGTCAAAATGTCGCCTGCGATTATCCAAATAAGCTTCGCGCACCTCTTCCGGCACGGCAAATTGCTCGCGACTATCCTCGGCATCTACCAGCGTCACCGACCGATCAAAGGGAAACGTCTGCTCAGCCGGATCGCTCACCTGCAACACCAGCACATCGTGACGCTGCGCCCGCAGGGAACGCAAATGCAAAATCATCTCATCTGCCGGATGCAACAAATCGCCGATCAACACCACCATGCCTCGTGCAGGCAACATATCGCCCATCACGCGCAACGTCCCCGCCGTATCCGTCTCTTCACCCGCGGGCCTCAAATTGTCGATCTCCATCAAAATGCGATGGCGTTGCCCGTCTCGACGACGCGCTGGCACATGCGCAATCAATTCCCGATGATAAGCGGCAAAACCCACGGCATCCCCTTGACCAGAAGCCAGCATCACCAGACACGCCGCCAGCATCTGTGCATACCGGAACTTGCTCACATCTCCCGAGCCGTAGTCCATAGACGCGCTGCAATCCAGCAAAACAGTACACCGCAAATTGCGCTCATCCTGAAACTGCTTCACGTGCAGCCGATCACTCCGACCGTACAGCCGCCAATCCACAAAGCGCAAATCATCGCCCCACGCATAAGGGCGATATTGGGCAAACTCAACCGATGCCCCGTGGTGAATACTGCGATGCGCCCCACCTTGCAACCCGGAAATAACCGTACGCGCTAAAAGCTCCAGATCTGCAATACGCGCCAACTCAGCCGGATCGAGATATGTGTAAATAGAATTTTGCATAGCGGTCAGACTCATGCCAGATCCGCTTCCGGCGGCTGAACAGTCTCCAGCAACCGATTGATAACATCCTCGGCATTTACGCGATCGGCTTCGGCTCTAAAATTGGTCAAAATGCGATGGCGCAACACATTGGGCGCAACCGCTTGAACATCGCCAAAAGAAACGTGATATCGTCCCTTGAGCAACGCCCGCGCCTTCGCCCCCAGCAACAACCCCTGCACGCCGCGAGTGCCCGCGCCCCAACTCACCCATGAAGTCACAAAATCCGGCGCCGCATCGCCCGGGCGGCTCGCCTGCACCAGTTGCACGGCATAACGCGCCACAGGCTCGGCAACCGGAACCATCCTCACCAACCTGGCAAAATCGAGCATATCTGCACCCGTAAACACAGGCTCGACCTCTTCGACCTCAATCGACGTCGTGCGCGTCGCCACATCCAACTCTTCATCTTCCGCCAAATAATCGATCCAGATATTCATCATAAAGCGATCCAACTGCGCCTCGGGCAGTGGATAAGTACCCTCCAACTCAATGGGATTCTGCGTCGCCAGAACAAAAAACGGTTGCTCCAGCGCGTGCAAATTACCCCCTATCGTCACCTGCTTCTCCTCCATCGCCTCCAGCAGTGCGGCCTGCGTCTTGGGCGGCGTGCGGTTAATCTCATCAGCCAGCAAAATATGCGTAAAAACAGGACCCGGAATAAACCGCAACTCGCGGTGCCCGCCCACGCGATCCTCATCGATAATCTCTGTACCCGTTATATCCGAAGGCATTAGATCCGGCGTAAACTGCACGCGCTTAAAATCCAAATCCAAAATTTTCGCAATCGTACGCACCAGCAGCGTCTTTGCCAAACCCGGCGCCCCTGTCAACAAACAATGACCGCCGCTAAACAACACTATCAACAGCGACTCAATAACCTCATCCTGCCCGACGATCACCTTGCGAATCTGCTCCATCATCCGCGCGCGACCATCGCGCAACTTGCCTATCGCCTCGGCTTCAAATGGCGTTTCTTGTTTTTGAATGGCTTCTCCCAAAAGTCACCTCAATTATCTTAATGCGTCATCGCATACACCACGATATTAATACCCATCGGATACGCCTTGGGCGCGGAAAAATTGCGGAAATACTCGTAATTCTCGCCCTCGCGCTCCCAGCCATCGCCCAAATCTGTATTGTGCATCACCACGACCATCAACCGCCCATCCCGATCAAAAATACCCTTGCAGTGCGCCTCAGAACCGTATTGGTCATAACGCCCTGCCCAGCCCTCATAAGTAATCCCCGTCGATTGCCAGTCCCAGAAACTACCCAGACCCGGCACCTGCGGCACCTCCTTGATATCAAACACAATGTGAAACAACTCGTGATCCAGTGGAATATCCACCAGGGGAAATTCATCGGGTGGTAACACCTGAGCAATCTCGTACTCCCAATTTCGCCACGCATCATCCCCCCAGAAATCATCCACCAGCAAAAAACCACCGCGCAACAAATAATCGCGCAACCCCTCCTGCTCGGACACACTCAGCGCCATCCGTCCCACCTCGAGCATATAAATAAACGGATACTTAAACACCTCGGGATCATCGAGACGCACGACCACGTGCTTAAACTGCCCATCTTCTGTGCGATTCACATTGAGCGTTGTAATTTGAGACAAACGCAGAGAAAAATTCACATCCGACTCGGGATAATCCACCGCCCAACTGCCCCGTCGCCGCCGATACCCCCAATCATCATCGCCCGTATAATTCGAATACTCGATACGACAAAACGTAAACGTATTACCCGGAAAAATATCGCGCTCCATTCGCTCAATATGACCTCGACGTCTGCGTCCAACCTGAGCATCGACATCCCACTCGGGCATCAACAGCACCAACAAACACGCTATAACAATTCGCATTGTGAAATCTCCAAATCAGTCCCAATCCCCAACTCCTCACCTTTCATCTGCGTTCATCTGCGGATACTTTTGCCTCCACCAATTGCAACAACAGCTGTTGCGCATCCCAAAAATGCGGCATGGTTTCCAACAGCGCGAGCACCTCGGCTTTTGCTGCCACAAACTCGCCCTTTTTTGCGAGCGCCTCCGCCAGATTGAGCCGGTGCTCGGCACGCCCCGGTACATCCAGATAAATAAGCCGACGCCAATCCGCGATAGCCGCATCCCAGTCTTCCAGCATCTCGTGAACCTCGGCACTTCGCGTCAGTATCTCAACCTGAAAAGGACGCACAGCCAATGCCCGATCCAGCACGGCACGCGCAGCCGCCCAGTCTCTATCCTTCACATAAAATCCACTCAAAGTCAGACAGGCTTCATGCGCCATCGCATCCCATCCAACGAGCTTTTTTAATGCACTGCGATACCACTCCGAATCACCGCGCACAGCACCGGCATCCACCCATAGGCGCAAGGGCGCATCCTCCGCTGCATAATCTGGATACAAATCATACGCCTCCAGAAAAAACTGCTCTGCATCCGCCCAGTTCTCTGCCTCAACTGCCTCTTTCCCCGCATTTAATTTCTGGCGAAACTCCGAATCTTTGGACAGCGCTCTGAGGGGGGCGCATCGATTCCCCAGATACTCCATAAACCGCTCATCCACAATACGAGCAGAAACACCACTGGCCGAAATCAACGCCTCAACAGCCTCCATGCCATCGCCAATGCGGCCCAGTGCCGTCACCAGTGCATCGTGACCGTAGTGATTCACATAAAAAGCCACAAACTCGCCCGATACAAAATACCCATACATCAGATGCATCGGCGTTTCTGGATCGGTAAAAAACCGCCCGAGATCGCCGACAGCCGGAAATCCCTCGCCATCCACAATATGCTTAAATTCCGGCCCCAGTCGCTGTCCCCACGACACATCTTTTTGCGTCTCTTCATAAACAGAAATCCCCTCCGACAACCAGCGTGGCATGCGATTGCGGGTCTTTTGCAGCGTAATCACATGCACAAACTCGTGCCACAACACCTGTTGCCAGTTCATCGTGCCAGGTGGTCGCGCCCGGGGAGAATCCATCGTAACCAACCGACCAAAACAAATACCCAAATGCCCTGCATTGCCCGGCAGCCCAACCGACCGCACCATAAACACATCGTGATCGTCAAACACCTGCACCACCACGGGCGTGTGCAACTCAATATGGTATTTCCTCTGATAGTACAAAGCCGCTTCATTGAGCAGCTTCAACAACTCATCGGACATCACCTCGGCTTCTTGTCTGGGCAATTGCAACTTGAAAATACCGTGCGATATCGTCTCAAAACCATCAATCGCATCGGCAGCTTCGAGCAAATTATACGCCCGCACGCTATATGGATCGGCAGCAAAAACCCGCTCCAACTCGCTCCGCGCCTCGACATCTTTGCCCAACCGCAACAAATCGTACGCCAACAGCAAGCGCGCCTCGACATCTTTTGCATCAATTTCCAACGCACGCGCTTGAAAAGCACGCCCGTCTTCAAATCGGTATTGCCGAGACGCAATGCGCCCGGGAATGCGAAAAGCACCTGAAAAATATCCATTAAAAGCCAAGGCCCGTTCCTGTGTCTTTTGCATCGACACAGAATCGTCCAACAAAAAAAATGCCGCCGCCTTTAACCCCAGTGCTTTCAGGTGGTTTGGATTAACAGACAGAATAGAATCCAGCACCTCAAGCGCATCACGTGGTTCGTTGCGATCCAGCAATTGCTCGACTTGCAACCGCTGAACCTCTAAATGATTCGGGTTAAGGGCGAGAAGTTGCGCCATCACCTCCAAAACCCGATCATCACCCGCGCGATAATAACACCACATCAGCCCCGCCAAAGCCTCCTGGTTCTCGGGGTCCAACGCGAGCGCTGCGCCGTATTTTTCTGCCGCCACATCAAAAGCGCGTTTGTCCAGCGCCAGATTGCCCGCCGCAACCAGCACAGACGCGCTATTGGGAAAAACTTCAGCCATCAAATTGTAAAACCGTAACAGCGATTTGGGATCTTCGCCCTGTAACTCGCGCAGACGTGCAATTGCGATCAAATCATCGACATCATGGCGATATTCCGACAACAAGCGCACCTGATTCTCAGCCTTCATCAATGCCAGGCCATAATCGCCTATCCGACCTCGCAGGCGATACAATTCGGCCAGGCGCACGGTCGCATCGAGCGCACTTCCAATCCCTTCCAGTTGCTCAATCGCTTCGTCAACGCGCCCCGTCAACGCCAGCAACTCGGCATAATCCCGCCGCGTTGACCACGGGTGATAAGACGCGCGCTCGAGCACTTTCACCGCCTCGGCATAATCGCCCCGCGCCCACAGCACGCGATAATCCGTCTCCTGCGCAGAAACGCTTTCCGCAACAAAGCTAAGGAGAATTGCACAGATTAAAGATGTGATTTTGACAATTCGCAACATAATCATAAATCCCAACAACCTGCATACACTGGTCCGCGCTTTCAAAATTTCGACACCAATATCATCTGGTTTGTTCCCATTCACCTCTCACCTATTATACGGAAAATGCCCCCCGCGCACATTGCGCCACACCGCGTCACAATCCTTCAGGACATCCTCATCCAGACGCCCATCTGCCGCCTGAATATTGTGCGTTAGATGTTCCAACTTGCTCGCACCCAAAATCATCGAATCGACAATCGACTGTGACATCAGCCATTGCAAAGACAATTCAATCATCGTCTTGCCCGCAGAATGTGCAATCTGCTTCAATGCATCAAGCGCATCAAAATTGCGATCATACCAGAACCTGCCGTAATAATCTCGATTCAAATCGAATCGCGTACCCGCTGCAGGTTCGGTATCTCGCGTGTGCTTGCCCGTCAGCATGCCGGCAGCGAGCGGATTATATACAGCCATTCCAATATTCATTTCACGGCTAAACGCAACGCACTCCTCATCAATACTCCGCGTAATCAAATTATAGGGCACCTGCAACACCACGGGCGATGCCCAATTGTTCACATCGCATTTCCAAAGCGCTTTCATCACCTGCCATGAAGCGAAATTCGACATCCCCACATATATGATCTTCCCCTGTTGTACCAACGTATCAAACGCCGCCATTGTCTCTTCAAGAGGCGTATCCCAATCGGGCTTGTGCAAATACAGAATATCCAGACAATCGGTCTGCAACCGCTTCAAACACGCTTCCACCCCCCGAATCACATGCCAGCGGTGCAACCCCTGATCCTTAATCTCGTCCTGCCCGACAAAATTGGCGATCTTACTCGCCAAAATCACCCGGTCGCGTTTGCCCTTGAGTGCCTTGCCCACAATTTCTTCGGACACGCCATTCACATAAGTATCTGCCGTATCGATAAAATTCACACCGGCATCCAGAGCCGTATCCACCATGCGAATAGACGTAGCCTCATCGGCCTGATCCCCAAATGTCATAGCCCCCAAACATATACGCGACACGCGAATACCCGTCCCTCTCAAAACGCGATACTCCATCTCTCCTCCTAACAGTTGCTTGTGCAATCTTTTTCCTTATCTTTACCACTATCGCTATAACATAACACTGTCTCGCGACTTCGCAATATACTATGATCTGGGTCTTCATCTTTATTTTTATCGCATTTTGGGTCTATATGGGCATTGAACTCTACCTGTATTTTCGCAAACCCAAAAATATCGACAACTGGGATGAAATGTCCGAATGGGCGTGGCGACGCACAGTGCGCAAAGCCATTGACGAAATGTTAAAAGAGAAGCGGTAGTCAGCAGGTTTTATGAACGCATTCCAAAAAACCGCCATCACCACCCTCGTTGCGATCCTCTTGCTCATCGGCGTTGGCAGTCTCGTGCGCGTTTCGGGCGCGGGCCTGGGATGTCCCGACTGGCCCCGGTGCTGGGGCTGCTGGTTTCCGCCCTCGAGTATCGACGACATCGACCGGGCCTATCTCGCAGAACGCGGGCTAAACATCGAAGACTTCAACGCGATCAAAATGTGGATCGAATACATCAACCGCCTCATCGGCATGATCATCGGCCTTCTGGTCATCGCCACCTTCTTGCGCGCCATCCCATACCGAAAAACACACCCCGCCATCTTCTACGGATCGCTAATAGCGGTCTTCCTCGTAGGCTTTGAAGGTTGGCTTGGCGGACAAGTCGTACAATCCGGCCTCAAACCCGGCATGATCACCCTGCACATGGCGGGCGCAATGGTACTCCTATGCCTGTTGCTCTACGTCACATTTCGCGCCGTTGACATCCGCCTTCCCACCACATTGCCCTCCCCTAAAGTACTCGCCCACCTCTCTGCCCTGCTCTTCATCATCGTATGTATTCAAATGCTACTCGGCACACAGGTGCGCGAAGCCATCGATCCCTACATCAAAAACAGTGAGGGCGTCGCTCGCAGTGCGTGGATCGCCAATATTGGCCTCATGGATCACATCCATCGCTCTTTCACCTGGGTGGTCATTGCCGTTGCCGCTTATCTCGTCTATATCATACGCAAAAATGCAATAGGAGGCTTGCTCAAAGTGAGCAGCTACCTCGCATTCGCACTCATTCTGTTTCAAGCAGCCAATGGCATAGCTCTGGCGTATGGCGGCCTACCCCGCGTATTTCAAGTACTCCATCTCGTGACCGCGGCCCTGCTAATCTGCGCGGTCTATACTCTGTGGCTCACACTGAGAACCATCAACACAAGGAGGTCTTCATGAAAATTTCCGTCTGGCACCGCGAACTCTCCGATTCGTATCTGCGATTTGTAACCCAACTCGGCGCTGACGCCCTCGATTTTGGGACTGATACGGACATCCCCGGCGTTGCAGAACAGGGGTATCCCGACCTGGATGAACTTCTAAAAGTGAAGAAAAAAATCCAGTCCTGGGGCCTGTCGATCAACCGCGTCAGCCTACCAAATATCACGGAAAAATTTATGACCGATCAACCTGGCGGCGAAAAAGAACTCGAAAATACATGTACGGCACTGCGCATACTTGCCGAAGCAGGCGTACCCATTGCCCGACAGCGATTCTGGGGCGACACCTTTAACGAACTCATGTTTCGCTACCGATCTGAACACCGCGGCGGATACCTCTCGCGAGGCGAAAGTCAGGCACTGACCAATCCCGTACCCGAAACACCCGATTACGAAGCCCTGCAAGACTGGTGGAAACACTTCTGCATCGTCTATGAAAACCTCGTGCCCATAGCCGAAGAAACCGGGATCAAGCTCGCCATTCACCCGTCCGACACCCCCAACCCGGACACCCCACTGGGCGGCCTGGGATTTCACCGCGTCATCGACGCCTTTCCCAGCGCACAAGTGGGCTATCTCTACTGCTGCGGCACCCGCGCCGAAGCGGGCGGCTCACCGCTCGTCCTCGACGAAATTAACAACTACGGGCGCAAAGGCCGCATCTTCATGATACACTTCCGCAATGTGCGCGGCTCACTCGCCACAGCGCGCGGTTTTGAAGAAACCCTGCTCGACGACGGCGACATGAACATGTTTAAGCTCCTGCTGGAACTCAACCGCGTGGGCTTTGATGGCTGCCTGAATCCCGACCACATTCCCGGGCTCGAAGGCGACAACGATCCCATCACTGGTGGGCTGGCTTACTCCGTGGGCTACATCAAAGCCCTATTCGCCGCCCTTGCCGCCCTGCCATAATGCGGCGACTGCGACGCGCTCACCATCTTGACAACCCATAAGCGATTTGATATATTTGCCTTCGCACTGGATCAGGTGCCGAAGTGATGGAACTGGTAGACGTGCGGCGTTCAGGGCGCCGTGGGCTTAGGCCCGTGTGGGTTCGAATCCCACCTTCGGCACCATAAATTCTCGCATAGCAAGGGTTATGCCGCTCGGCATAACCCTTTTTTATACACAACGGAGCGCGAGGGTGATCAATTACGGCGAAGGGGTTGCACTCGGGGCGTCACTGGTATGGGCATCCACCAGCCTCGTCTTAAGAACGCTATCCCAGCACCAATCATCGGCACTCATCACAGCCATCCGCTGTGGGATTTCTGGACCTTTTTTCTGGATGCTATTGCCTTTTGGTCCCCCCCTATCCACACTGGTCAACGTACCGCTGCACGAATGGGGACTTCTGATCGGCTCCGTATTCATCGGCATAGTCATTGGCGACCAACTCTATTTGCACGCCATGAAAGAAATTGGCGTATCGCGCACAATGGCTCTGGTTGGCACGCTTCCAATTACAACGCTAATTTGGGAGCAATTGCTGCTCGATGTACCCGTCACTCGCACCTTTATTTTTGGATGTGTTTTGGCGGCATCTGGCGTTATCTTACTCTCTCAGCGACCACGCCAGAATCGCACAGACACACAGGAACACCCCATCCGCCTTAAGCGCGGGATAGTCTTCGCACTTCTTACAGCCTTGCTCTGGGGGTTGAGCACCACCATGCTCAAACCCGCGATGACGCATCTCACAAGTATTCAGGCCAACAGCGTGCGAATGCCACTCGTAGCCATGGCATTATTTGGCATTTGGCGGCTCAATCAGGGGCGCGGCAACCTGCGCGATATCGGATGGCGGACATTTGCTCTGATTGCCACGACCGGACTTCTGGGCATGGGCTTCGGATCTTTCTTCTACGTCGAAGCCGTTCTGTTCATCGGACCAGCCAAAACAGCAACACTGACAACAGCAACACCCGTCCTCTCACTTATTCTGGCCGTGATCTTTCTCAAAGAACAAATTACGCTCCGCCTTCTCGCAGGGATTGCACTCTGCGTGGCTGGCGTTCTGCTCGTACTTTGACCTTCCGCTGACCAGAGGAGCCGTACATGTCTTTTGCCATCAGATCGCATATCGGAGCATTGGTCATCCTATCTCTTGTCCAGAATGTCGAAGGACAAATATCCGAACCCGCACTTCAGAAAAGCTATGGTCACCGCGAGGACACCGCAGCGAGCCAACTCATTAAAGAAATCGCAGGTGCTGATTCGGCAGCGATTTATCGAAATCTACCACGCGAAAAAAAGGGACCATTCTTAGACGCATTCTGGCAAGCACACAATCCGCTCGTACTCAAATACTACTATGGCTACCATCTCGGGCAGCGGCGGTTTTCCGTATCAGATGCTTATTTTGAACAAAAAAAATTGCTCCCAAAAACCTATTGGACAGGCGCTGTGCCACCCGATTCCACACAAGTTGTGGAGGCCGTACAAATCTGTACACGCCTTCTGATGCACAATCCCGAAGACGCAGTCGCGATGTGTGCGCTCGGCTATCTCAATCTGGAACAGAACCGGGAAAGCGAAGCAGAAAAACTGTTTATACAGGCACTCGAACGCGACAAACGCCTATTCGAAGCCAGAAATGGCAGGGCGCTATCACTTCTACGGGTACCAAAACAGCGATGGCGCGCGAGAAAACTATTGCTGGAGGCAATGGCCTGGGACCGCAAATACAGCGCAGCCTATTACAGCCTGGCAATGTGCGATTTGATAATGAAAAGCGTAGAGGCGGAAAACAGCCTCAAAAGGTTGATCAAACGGTCTCCAGAATACTCAGACACGTATTTTAAGCTGGGTGTTTTTTACGAGTCCAGAGGCAAATTTGAAAAAGCCGAAGACGCTTATGACAGGCAACTAAAAGCTGATCCCTCTCACACCACCGCGCAATTTCGCCTGGGCATCATAGCATTCAAAACCGGTCAACCCGCCCACGCGATCGAAATCCTGCAACCCGTCCTGAAAAAACGGCCAGACCTTCAAAGACCCGCTTTGCCAATGGTCTTTGAAGCCTATATCCAGCTCAAAAATATGCCAATGGCAGAAGCGACCGCAGT
>JAPOXY010000277.1:0-4244 GCA_026706845.1 Gemmatimonadota bacterium | reverse complement strand
TCGCCTATCTGGATGGATTAGATGAGCACAATCGATCCATGTTTGAGGATATTCGCATCGTCGCTTCTCCCGAAGAAATCCACGCCTTTAATGCCCTGCCAATCGAAGAGCGTGCGGCTTATATCAGAGCATTCTGGCAGCGCCGCGATCCCACACCAGCAACCCCTGAAAACGAATGGTTGGTCGAACACATCCGCAGAATCATGTATGCGCGGCGGCATTTCTTTTCTTCCCGCGGGCCCTGGGATCGCCGCGGTGAAATCTATATCCGGTATGGTCACCCGGCGCACTGGAGTCGGTCTGACAACGTGCGTTTTGAAGTTGACCCCGAAGTAGTACGCGTAAAAGAACGCTTGCTGATGTCGCTAACCGATGATGCACGGAAAGAACTGATCGCCAATATCCAGCGCATTCGAACATCGGTGAGGCAACTGGGAGAAGAAGTAGATCCCGGATTTGAAGGCACTGTTGGACTCACAGATTTTGAAAATGTTGACTACGGATCCAGGGTAAACGCGCGGGGATCCCCCTCCCAGATCGTCCACGGGAGAATTACGAGCGACATGCCATTATCCCATCGGGATGCGGGAATAGGCACAGATCATAGTCGCGGATATCCACTCTTTCCCGTGGATGGGGATAAACCCTGGGAATATTGGATCTATCCAGAAGTCAACGGAGGCATCGAAATCGTATTCACATCGCTGGCAAGAGGTGGCGATTTCGACTATCCCATACCTTCATTCATACGCGCAGAAGCCAGAGACAATGCTGTGATTTGGAACCGGCGCAGGCCGGAGGATATTGTCAATCGCGCAGTCGCCCGCGAACCCTCGCTATTCGATCTCCGCCGGGAAACCCTGGACTTCTATGCTGACATAGCGGATTTTTGCGGGGAACAGGGACAGACCCGTCTCGAAATTTATTACGGCCTGCCAGTTTCCGAACAGCCTAAAACAACGCAATTTGAACGCGGCCTCGCGCTTTTCGACACCACCTGGACTCCGATCTTTCAAAAAGTTGAACCCCTATCCGATATATCTGACCAGGCGGATAAAATCGTAGATCGACTAACCGTAAATATTCCCCCAGGCCGTTATTATCTGGGCATTCAGGTACACGACACAGCGGGCAACAGGTTGGGTGTCCAAAAACAAGCCATTGACGTGGAATCCTATACAGGAGACGGGTTGATGCTCAGCGACATTGAATTGGCAAACCGAATTGAAGAACAGAAAGCCGATTCTCTGAACATCATCCCCCAGCCCTCAAAATCCTTCTCCGCCGGGCAACCCGTCGCGATTTATTACGAAATTTACGGACTTGCAAAAGATACCTTTGGACAGACGCGCTACCAGATGCACTATCGGATTGCGCCAGCGCAGGGGCAGACACCGGCTGTACGCGTATTGCAATCTGTGGGAAAACTACTGGGGGTCCTCAGCGAAAAAGAATTCACCGTTTCCTATGAACAGGTGGGCGAAACAGAATCTGAATTGAGCTACCTGGAGATCGATGTCACCGACTCTGCACAGGGCATGTACGAATTGGAAGTGCAAATTTCGGACTTAAATGCAAACGTACAAGTCGCTAAATCCACTACATTTCAGATCGTTGAATAGAAGAGATTATGGTATATATGATTCCCAAATAGTTGACAAAACTTAAGCGAGAATTACATTATTAAACCCTTCGAAAACCCGGCAAACATCCACGACAGCTAAAAACAGGAGCAAACATGGATGGCATTCACGACATGGGTGGGATGCATGGATTTGGTCCCATAGAGCGCGAAGAAAACGAACCCTTATTTCACCACCCCTGGGAGAGCCGGGTACTCGCCATATCCGTAGCCACACCTGTGCCGATCCCCGGAGGCTCCCGAAACAACATCGAAAACATGGACCCCGCGCACTACCTCTCGTCCAGCTATTACGAAAAATGGCTGTATGCCCGTATCAAAGGGCTGATCGACGCCGGCGTACTAACCCCGGAAGAGATGGAAACGCGGATGGCGCTCTTCCGGAACAATCCCAATGTCGAAACGCCTGTACACCCCGATCCCGATGCCGTCAGAGCGGAACTCAAACGACCGCGTCCTGCTACCCCATCCCAACAAAAAATGGACATCTCGCCACAATTTTCCAATGGCGACCGCGTAAAAGCGCGCAATATCCATCCCGAGGGCCACACCCGGCTTCCCCGATACGTAAGAGGCAAATACGGCACCGTCACCAACTACTACGGCATCGACAACCTCCAGGACGCCGAACTGCCCACAGGGTGTACAAATCGCCAGCAACCCTTATACGCCGTGCGCTTTGAAGCCTCGGAACTGTGGGGTAGTGCCGCCGAAACAAAAAGTGCCGTCTATCTGGACATGTGGGAAAGCTATCTGGAATTCGTCTAACCATCCCCAATCACAAAAGGATTTTTTTATGAACACAGTTACCCAAACCGAGACCGACGCAGCCCTGCGCACCAGAGCACTCGAATCGCTCCTGATCGAAAAGGGATTGATTACAACAGAAATTATAGACGAAGTCGTGGAAAAATACGAAAAAGACGTAGGTCCCCTCAACGGCGCCAGAGTGGTAGCCCGCGCCTGGACAGATCCGGACTACAAGCGACGGCTAATAGAAGATGGCAGAGCGGCAATTGCCGAACTGGGGTTTGACAGCGCGCAGGGTGCCAAAATCGTCGTACTGGAAAACACCCCAGATGTCCACCACCTCGTCGTCTGTACCTTGTGCTCCTGTTATCCCTGGTCCGTACTCGGCTTGCCCCCGAACTGGTATAAATCCTACGCGTACCGCTCGCGAGCTGTACGAGAACCGAGAGCCGTCTTGCGGAAATTTGACCTCGACCTACCCGATACCGTAGAAATCCGCGTCTGGGACAGCAACTCGGACCTCCGTTACATGGTTCTGCCCGAACGTCCTGCCGGCACAGAAGACTACACCGAAGAACAACTCATCTCACTTGTCACGCGCGACTCAATGATCGGCGTCGCCAAAATCGAATCGCCCTCGAAATGAGACCGTAATGACGCAAAAAACCGATCAAAAAATCGCCACCATGGAAGCAAAAAACGCCCTGCCCAGAGAAAATGGAGAACTCGTTTTTCAGGCTCCCTGGGAAGCGCGCGCTTTCGGCCTTGCCGTTGCACTCAACGAAAAAGACCTCTACGAATGGCGTGAATTCAGTTCCCAACTAACTTCAGAAATCGCCGATGCAGAACAAAAAAACAATCCATCGAGCTACTATGCCCGATGGGTCGCTTCTCTTGAAGAACTGCTCATTGATAGAGGCTTGATCAGCCGGGAACAACTGGACGCCAGAACATCGGAATACGCCATTCACGACCATCACGATCATCATCACGATCACTAAAATTTACGACTCGCAAAATAGAAAGGGTTACGCCATCTCGACGTAACCCTTTTTTCTATTAGCTATCTGTTTTTGACTCTTTATCTGCGTTCATCTGTGGATGCTTTTTTCAACGCTCTCGTCCCGACACAAACAAATCGTAAGAATTTGACTGCCAGCCGCCATCATTTACAATTCCATCATTGGTATCTCTCAACCATGTGACCATCCGATCCTTCATACGCCTGAGCACGTGTTTGTATCCCAGCTTCGGGGCCAAATTGTGCAACTCTCCGGGATCACTCTCCAGATCGTAGAGTTCATCCTCGCTACACGGATTGTAGATATACTTCCACTTTCTGGTCTGCACCATCCGAATCGTACACAGCGCAGGCTCGTACCCGTGATGCTCTGCAAAAATATCCTCTCGCCAATCCGGCGGCGTTTCTCCGCGCAATAAGGGCAGCAAAGAACACCCATCGACCTTATCGGGAATATCCACACCCGCCATCTCGAGAAACGTCGGCATCATATCGACCAAACTCACAAAATCATCGCAAACACGATTGGGTTCAACAACACCCGGCCAACGGATCGCCAATGGAACCTGGTGCGTCTCATTGTACATATTCATCATCTTATTAAACAAGCGGTGACTGCCCAGCATATCGCCGTGATCCGAACTGTACACAATCATCGTATTGTCCAGCTGACCTGCTTTTTCCAGAGCATCTAAAACGCGCTGCACCTGATCATCGATAAACGTGCAATATCCCCAATAGGTCGCAATCACCTTCTGCCAATCGGGCCAGGTCAACTGACTGGCATTCCACCTGAGCATCTCCTTTTGCTGAACACTCGGTTTATCGACA
>JAPOXY010000276.1 GCA_026706845.1 Gemmatimonadota bacterium | reverse complement strand
ACAGATTGATATTCAAATACGGCGGGAGTCCGGTGCTGTGCAAATACGACCCAATGTGCCCAAACGCGAAAAAGACGATCCGGTTCGATCTGTGCGGATCGACTTTGAGTTGCATCATCCCCAAAAAGTTGATCTCGATGCGCGAGCAAGGCACGGCAATATCACGCTTCCCAAAATTGATGGTGCAGCAACCCTTAACAATCACCATGGCAAGACGGTTTTTGAAGGCGCGTCGGGCAATATACATGTCAAACAGCACCACGGCGATATCGCGGTGCAACATGCTGGTGGCGATTTGTCAATTGACGCACGCCATAGCGATACGAGTATCGATGCTGTCTCCGGTTCGGCTACGGTAAAAACCCATCACGGCGATTTCGTCTGTCGAAGTATCGAGCACAATGCCGAAATTAACATACATCACGGCAGGCTTGAGGGTGATCATATAGGGGGCAATGTGGTTGTGGATGTACGCCATGGACCTGTTGCCGTTCGAGAAATTGGAGGTGATTTTGCTGTGAAAGCAGGGCATAGCCCGATTGAAGTTGACCGCGCAGGCGGCAATGTGCAGGCAAAAAATAATCTTGCTCCCATCACTGTTCGAGAAATTGGAGGCGATTTTATTGCAGAAAATAGCCACAGTTCAATTAAAGCCGAGCGGGTTGGGGGACGTGTGGTTGCAAAAAATAATCGCGGTGCAACGCATCTTGAAAATATTGCGGGTGCAACTACTGTCCATACTGGCCGGGGTGCTGTTGAAATTGAAAATCCCGAAGTGGGCGTCATGATACAAAGCCGCGGCGGCAATATTGCGGTGCGTCCACACAAACCCATTGGCGATGACTACGCGATTCAAAATAGAGATGGCGCGGTTGATCTCATTATTCCCGATGGTTCCGCAGTCGATGTACACGGTTATGTTGGGCGCGGAAGTATCCAGACCGACCTGCCCCTGTCTATTACCGGCGTGTCGCGTACTTCACAGGTGGTGACGGGTCAACTCAATGGTGGTGGTGCTAAGGTTGCGATTGAACTCGGTCGGGGCGATCTGAGGTTGTATTCAGATGAAGAGATAGATGCGCCTGAAACGCCCACGCCGCCCGATCCGCCTGAACCACCTGAAAAATAAGACGGTTTAACAAAAAACCCCGCCCCCTTCAGGGAGCGGGTTTTTGTTTGTGTGAGGTCGCTAAACTTCCACATCGAATTTTTTTGCGGTTTCGCAAATTTGTTCCCAGGTCGTTTCTTCTATGGGGACCCCATTTGCTTCGCGTTCACAACCCGTGCGATGGGAGCGTTCGCCGGGTACGAGTATTTCGTCAAATCCCGGTGCGGTTTTTGCCGATTTTACGTAGTCGATGAATTGTCCGATTTCGGCTTTAAAGTCGGCGATGGGTTGGAATGCATCGATGCGAATGGCCTGTACAAATAGGGCATTGCCCGTTACGGGTGAATTTTTGCGGGTGCAGCCGGCGGGGGACAGGGCGCCGGATAAGATGTCGAAGATGAATGATAGGCCATATCCTTTGTGGTCGCCAAAGGGGGTTAGTGCGGCATTGCCGTGTACGTAAGCCGCGGGGTCAGTTGTGGGGTTGCCTTCGGCGTCGATTAGCCAGTTTTCGGGTACGCGTTCGCCTCGCGCCAGAGCGACCCGCATTTTGCCACCTGCTGCAGTTGCTGCGGTTAAGTCCAGTGCTATGGGAAAGTCGCGGTCCGAAGGGAATGCAACGGCGAGGCAGTTCGCGGGCAAGATGCGCCCCAGTCCTCCCCACGGTGCCATCGAGAGGTCGGCGCCGTGGCCGTTGTTGCTCATCAGTCCGGCCATGTTTTCAGCCGCGGCGAGTACGGGATAGCCACCCAATCGCCCGATGTGATTGCACTGGTGCACTGTTGCGATGCCGACAGCACTTTTGCGGGCTTTTTGGATGGCGATGTGCATGGCTTCTGTTGCGGTTACGTGCCCAAATCCCCAGTGTCCGTTTACGATGGCTGTTGCATCGGTTTCCCGTTCGATTTCCACGGTTGTTCCGAGTTGTATTTGACCGCTCTGTACCCCGGAGACGTATTGCGGAATGCGGACTACGCCGTGCGAGTCGTGTCCAGCGAGATTGGACGATACGAGCAGATCGGCCACGATTTGGGCTTCTTCGGGCGTTGCGCCCACGCGTTCGAAGACTTCGCGGCCAATGCGCCGCAGTTTATCGGGATTGAAAATTGGCATGGGGTTTATCCATCATAAGCTGCGGCGATTTCGTTTTCGTAAAGTTCTTCTATTCTCCCGGGTACGACCTTTTTCAATCCCCGCGTGAGGGTTCCCATTTCTTCGCTCAACTGGTCCGGCAAGATCAGTACTTTTTGCGGGCGCTCGTGCGCGGGAAGGCCAGATGCCGTGGCTTCTTTTAATAGTTGCTCGCGAATGCGTTCGGCTATTGCGGGATGGCTGCACAGGGCTTCCTCGTCGTCTGTGGGTAGATCGGGAATATCTATTTGCAATTGGGCTTCTTCTACATTTACGGTGACGATGGGTAGTGGGAATGTGCGGGTCTGATCACCGCAGATTAAGACGTGTTCGATGAGGGGCACGCGCGCGAATATGCGTTCGAGGCGTTCGGGGTTGACAAATTCGCCGTTGCTCAATTTAAATTGCCGTCCAAAACGCCCCTGGAATGTCAAAAATCCCTCGTCGTCCATGCTGAACAAATCACCCGTGCGATACCACACTTTGCCCGCTTCATCGGTTACGAGTACTTCGGCGGTGCGTTCGGGGTCGTTGAGGTATCCCGTCATGACGTGATTGCCGTGTACCCACAACTCGCCAATGCCATCGCCGCTGCCGCTGTAGGTTTCTGTCTCTGGATCACCGTGGGCGATTTCCTCGCCTGTTTCGGCGACGATTTTTACTTCTTGTAATGGCTTTCCAACGGTGCCTGTTTTTTGTCCGGTCAGAACATTTGCCGCGATCAGGGGGCTGCATTCGGTGACGCCATAGCCTTCGAGCGAGGTGATGTCCAGTACGTCCTGGAAAAAGTCGAGGGCTTCGGGGTCGGCTTTTGCCGAGCCGACGATTAACAATTCGAGGCGGCTGCCCACGCGCTGCGAGAGTTTTTCTTTAATTTGTCCGACGACTTTTTTGCCCAGCGTAGCGTTGACGAGGCGGTCGATGACCGATGCTTCACCGCGTGTAATGCGCTGTTTGGCGCGCAGTGACCGGGCGATTAATGTGCCTTTTGCACCGCCGGCATCAATTTCTTTTCGCACGTTGCCAAATACTTTGTCTAAGATCAGGGGGACAGTTAAAAAGCCTTCGGGTTCGGAATATCGGATATCCACGAGTACGCGATCCGGTGATCGCGCCAGGTCTAACGTCCAGCCTTTGGCCAGGGGATAGTAAATATTCAATATGCCCATGGTGTGATAGTCGGGCGCGGATTTGAATAAGATGACCGGATCGCGGTTGCTGATTGTATCCCATACGGACAGGATATTGCCGACGAGATTGCGATGGGTTTGTATCACGCCTTTGGGCAGTCCCGAGGATCCCGATGTGTACACGATTTTCGACTCGTCATCGGGTTCTATTGCTCTGTCTGGGGGCGGTGTTTCCGCGCCTTTTTGGGTTAAGTCAAAAAATGAGATCGCGCCATAGGCTTGTCCTTCTGTCAGGACGATCTGGGGGGGATTGTTCAGTTGATCGCGCACGCGCTCAACCTGTTCCAGACTTCTTGTATCTGTGAACAAATAGGCGATGCCCGAATGGTTGATGCTGTGTACGAGCAAGTCATCGGGCAATTTGTTGCAGATAGGCACTGCCGATAATCCCAGTATGTCGCAGGATAGGAAAACGAGTACGGATTCCAGGCCGCCATCGGTCAATAGCCCGATGCGCTGCCCTTTTTCCAATCCTATTTGCGCCAGGCCCGAGGCCAATCGGTCTCGCTGTGTCTTTAACTGCAGATAGGTCAACGGCACATATTGCAATCGCCTTTCGCCGGGTTCCTCTGGCTGACGCAATACGCGAACCGCCGTGCGATCCGCATGCCGTTCAAAACTGTCGTTCAATAAGTCCTTGAGTGTCTGACTCATGTTCGGTCCTCCCGTTTTTGGCCATTATTTTCCGGCATCAATATACCCCTCAGCGACCATTTCATCAACCAATTCTTGTACGCGGTTCCATAGAATGGGCGCGCCAATTGAGATGTGGCTGTTGCTTTGCAAGACGCGATCGGCTGTGATTCCGTGCTCTTTCCAGGCACGTCCCTGAGTATTGCAATTGTGCAAGAAGGGTTGGAATCGGTCTATCGCGCCCGCAAATTTTGCTTCGGGCGTTTCTTTTGCTTCAAATTCTTCCCACAATGCGCGTATTTCTGCGCCCTGTTCTGCAGGCAAGAGCGCAAAGATGCGGTCGGCGGCTTTTGCTTCGCGCTCGGCTTTGTCGGCATTGCCCGATTCGTCGTAGAGAAAAGTGTCGCCCGCGTCGATTTCTACGAGGTCGTGTACCAGTGCCATTTTGATTACTTTCAGGATATTCACTGGTTCGGGCGCGTATTCCGCGAGGATGAGTGCAAACATGGCAAAATGCCAGGAGTGTTCGGCATCGTTTTCTTTGCGGGTTTCGTCGAGCAAATAGGTTTGCCGAATGATTTGCTTGAGTTTATCGACTTCGAGCAAGAACGCGATTTGTTGTTGTAATCGGTCGGTCATGGTAAAAGCTTTCAGCGATCAGCAGTCAGCGGTCAGCGGGCGACCACAGGGGGTCGCCCCTACAATATCTCACCTAAAATTCGCATTATTCCGGTCAGTTTTTCGCCGGGTTGGAGGCGTATTAAGCCCGCGTCAATGCCCTGATTTTGCAGATTGAAGGCGTTGGTGACGCAGGTGTAGGGTTCAAAGCATACGATGGGACGGGTGTCGGGGGCGTAGAGTACGAGTTCGCGGAATATGTCATTGGCTTCCATTGCGATGGTTACGCCTTCGGTTGGGTCGGTGTACTCGCATCTGCTCCATCCATCGGCTATAGATACGCCGGACCAGACGTTGTCGTAATACTGGTCTTTTAAGGGCGTGTTTTCGCGTACGTCAAATACCGTGCCGTCAACGGGTAGTAGTTCTCCTGTGGGTATTGGGTCGTCGCGCAAGGGCCAGTAGGTCGATGCGGGCATGCGTACGGTGCATATATCCCGGTTGCCGTTTTCAGTGAGGGGTAGGGGGAAATAGGGGTGGATGCCCAGGCCAGCGGGCATGTCGCTTTCGCCCACATTGGTGCCTTCAAATTCGAGGGATAGTACGCCGTTTTTTAGCCGATATGTTACCCGCGCTTCAAAGGGGAAGGGATAGTGTGCGCCGATTTCCGGGAAGTCCGTCGATGTGAAGACGCTGGTTACCCACGCGCTTTCTGTGGTGCCGGAATCAACTACGCGCCAGGGGCGTTCGTGGACGTAGCCGTGAGAGGCGTGTTCGCCCGGGGCAGGGGTTTGGAGCTGGTATTCTGCACCGTCAAATGTGAATTTGCCGCCGTCTATGCGGTTGGGCCAGGGGTATAATATGGGGGTGCCGTATCCGCTGGCACGGCCTTTCAAGGTGTCGGGGTCAGGTGGGGAGTAAATGAGTTCTAATAGTCCATCATTTTTTGGGATTTTATACGAGATGCAATTGTTGCCCACCGATGGTAGGACCCGGGCTTCACAATTGGTTTCGAAATCCCGCAGTACGTAGAGCGCGTGTCCGTGGAAGTCCTCTTGTTGAATGTCATATTGTGCCATTGTTCTCTCCCTTACTGAGGCAAGGGCCAGGCTTCGCCGGCCATGAAGCCGCCATCTACGTAGATGGATTGTCCGGTGACGTAATCCGATGCGGGTGCGGCGAGGAATACGGCTGTGCCTGCCAGGTCTTCGGGTGTCGCCAATCGCTTTATGGGCAGTCGGGATTCGGCCCATTCGCGCATTGTATCATCTTCCCAGAGCCGCTCGGTCAATGGCGTGACCACAAAGCCCGGGCATATTGTGTTTACCTGGATGTTGTGTTTTCCAAGTTCTAATGCCTGAGCTTTGGCGAGTTGTCCAACTGCGCCTTTGGTGGCGGTATAGACAGAAATTTGTGACAAGGACCAGTCCGTTGTCAATGAGCCGATGTGGATGATTTTGCCCTGTTTGCGCGAGATCATGTGTTTGACTACGGTCTGTGTTAAGAAGTAGAGGCCCTTCAGGTTGACGGCCATGATTTCGTCGTAGTGTTCTTCTGTTACGTCTTCAAATGGTTCGCGTATGTTCATTCCCGCGTTGTTGACGAGGATGTCGATTTGTCCATACGTTTCGAGTGCTGTATCGACGCCGCCGCGCACGGAATCCAGGTCTTTCATGTCCATTTCATAGGCGATTGCGTCGCCTCCCGCATTTCGAATTGCCGCTACGACTTCGTCAAGTTGAGACCGCGTGCGCGCAGCACATACAATTTTTGCGCCTTGTGCAGCCAACCCTTCTGCTATGCCGCGTCCAATACCACGCCCCGCTCCAGTTACTATGGCGACGCGATCTTCGAGTGAAAACAATGACATTAATGCCTCCTGTATAAAATACATCATCTCTATTGCAAAAATATGCTAAATTTAGCATAGTAACATTGTGAATGTAAAATGCCAAAAACCCAAACATATCGCAAAGGAAAACAGAATATGAGCGAAAAAGCAGACTACACAGTCGGGTCGGGCAACGTATTCAAGGACCTGGGATTTGACCGTCCAGAAGAAGAATTGGCAAAATCAGATTTGGCAATTCAAATTAATAAAATCATTGAACAAAAAGGTTGGACGCAAAAAAAAGCCGCAGGTGTTCTCGGCATTGACCAACCCAAAGTCTCTGCACTTAAGAATGGACGATTGGCCGGATTTTCTATCGAGCGTCTGTTGTCTTTTTTGCGGGCATTAGACCGGGACATCGATATTGTCGTTCGGCCAAAAATTGGGCATAGCGCACATATTCAGGTCGCAGAAGCCGTCAATCGTCCCAAGTATATCACACGATAGAGTAAGACAGGATAACCGATTCATTTTCTTTCAAACTGCCGCTGCAGTATTTCCCACAAGGGATTCGGTCCTCTCGGTTTGAGAGGTTCGGGGTCTTTGCCCTGTTCGATAGCCTGCCAGTAACGCCATCCCATTTTTTGTCCTGGCGCGATTTCGTAATCGAGTCCTGTCCATGTGCCAGTACCTCGATATGCGTAAAATGCCCAGTGCCAGTCGCGCTGGTTATAGATTTCGATGAGGTCGGCCATATATGCCGCCGCGCCTTCAAGGCGGCGGTCGTACCAGAATTCTGAAGCGATGATTCGGTGTGCGGGTATGTTGTATTGTTCGGAAAATTTTTGAACTGCGTGCATTTGCTGCGCAAGGCGATCAATGGTCCAGGATTCCGTTGGTCCGTTCCACGATTTGGGCACGCGGTCCGGATAGGCGTACCTGCCTTGATTGACGCGATAGGTTACCATTTGCCAGGGACCGGGGTTGTGGAAGGCGTATAAGACCTTGTCATCGTCAATGGGTCGATTGTATTCGAATGCCCTGGGAGATGCGTAGAACCAGCCGTCGAGGATGATGGGGGTGTCTGTATCTACGGATCGGATTGCTTTGACTATTTCCCGGTTGAATTGGTTGAGGTCGGCTGGCGTGTTCTGGATGCGTTTGAACCACTGGGCGAATTTTTCGTCAGGCGCGTCAAAGCCGAATGCCTTGTCCGGGTGTGGTTCGTTGAGGGGATTGTAGGCGACAATGGCGGGGTGCGTTTTCAGGCGTGTGGCGAGTTGGCGCCAGAACTCAAAGGCTTGTAGATGATATTTTTTGTCTTTCCAGAGTCGCGCATCGTCCCGGTCATTGTTCAGTTGTTTCCAGCGTGCGCCGGGTAGGCTGACCATTGTAAGGACGACTTTGATCCCATTGCGTTCGGCTTCGTCGAGTGCTTTGATCAATAGGGATAGGTCGGTTTCGTTGATTGCTTCGAAGTTGTCCGCATTGCCGATCAGGAAGTCCCTGCCCTCGGCGGGCCAGGCATCGGGTAAGATACGCACATAGTCCAATCCCAATTCCCCGGCTGCAACGTACCATTCGGGACGGTGTTGGGCATTTTGTTGATTGGCCCCCTTGCGCTGTATATCCCAGAAGTCGATTTTAGAAGGGTCGGCCATGGCACTGCTCGCAGAGAGGAATGCGACTGTGCATATCAATATGCGAAATGTCATTTCATGTCTCCAGTGCATCTTTCAAAAATCGCCCGGTGTGCGAGGCGGTGACAGATACCACGTCTTCAGGCGTGCCGCAAGCGATTAAATCGCCGCCGTCTTCTCCACCTTCTGGGCCCAGGTCGATGACCCAATCGGCGGTTTTGATTACGTCCAGGTTGTGCTCGATTACGATTGCGGTGTTGCCCGCGTTGACGAGTCGGTTGAGTACGTCGAGCAATTTCTGGATGTCGGCGAAGTGCAGTCCCGTTGTGGGTTCGTCGAGGATATATACGGTTTTGCCCGTACTCGGTCGCGCCAGTTCGCGCGCCAATTTTACGCGCTGGGCTTCGCCGCCGGAGAGCGTGGTCGATGCCTGTCCCATTTTGATATAGCCCAGGCCCACGTCAAATAGGGTTTGGAGTGAGCGCTGGATGCCGGGTATATGGGTAAAATGCGATAGGGCTTCGGCTACTGTCATCTCCAGGACATCGGCGATTGACGCACCCTTATAGGTTATGTCGATTACATCGCGGTTGTAGCGCTTTCCGCCACAGGTTTCACAGGTGACCCACACATCGGGCAAGAAGTGCATTTCTATACGGCGCGCACCCAAACCCGCACAGGCGTCGCACCGCCCGCGTTTGTGATTGAAGCTGAAATGCCCGGTTTTAAACCCGCGTACCTGGGCGTCTGGCAAGCTGGCGTACAGGGTGCGTATTTTGTCGAATACTTTGACATAGGTCGCGGGATTGCTGCGCGGCGAATAGCCAATGGGTGTCTGGTCGATGTTGATCACTTTGTCGATGCGTTCCAGTCCCAGTACATCGTCGTGTTCTCCCCAGGCTTTTTGTGCGCGGTTCACACGGGCGGCGAGTGCGCCGAAGAGTACGTCGTTGACGAGCGAACTTTTGCCCGAGCCCG
>JAPOXY010000275.1 GCA_026706845.1 Gemmatimonadota bacterium | reverse complement strand
CTCTATCGCATCAATGGCGCGGTCAACTTCATCGTCATTGACGGCGATCTCCAGCTTGGTTTTGGGCAGAAAATCGACGATGTATTCGGCACCGCGATAGACTTCTCGGTGTCCTCTTTGGCGTCCAAAGCCGCGTGCTTCGGTGACGGTCATGCCCTGGATGCCGATGTCGCCGAGTGCTGCGCGCACATCGTCCAGCTTGTGGGGCTGGATGACTGCTGTGATGAGTTTCATACTGAATTCCTCCCTGAGATAGTTGGGGTGGCGTAAACTGACGGTTGAATATATTAGGTGTATATTTCTTTACCGTTTCTTATCTGTTAAATGTGTATTACATATCGGTACGTTTCTTGAGATTTTCCCATAAATTTTCGTATATTGTCCGGAGTACATTTTACGGGGAGAGTATGTGGATAAGCGTTTGGAATTTAAATACAAATTGCACGAGCGATATGCTGTGCAGGCGTATGATAACGCAGATGTCTGGGCCGGTAATCTGACGGTTGAGTTGGATGGCATTCGATATGATGCAGTGATGGCTCGGGCATTTTTGATGCCTGATAGTGCGGTAGAAGCGCGTGTTCGAGCTGAGTTATTTGTTGCGGATATCGATTTCGCCACCTGTCGCACAGGCGATGTGGAAGCGCGTTTGTGGACCGATGTGAATGATCGCGGCTTTGTAGATGAGCGGGGTGAGTTTCGCACATGTACAGGCTTTTACGTTTCTATGCGTATGATTGTGGATGGGGCGGGGCAACCCGTTCTTTCGGAGAATAATCTGGTTTTCGAATCGGATGTGATTCAGATTGAGCAGACGGGTGTTTTTCACTATACGGTCGAGTTTTCGGCTGATGATAAGGCGGTGTCTGATGCTTCGAAGGCGTGGATTTCGGTTAATGATATTGCGCTGAATCGAGATGGGGTAATCACAATCAGTCCCGAACAGGTTCGCCGCTGTCTTTCAATTACCGAAGTCTGTGTGCGAAAAGTTGGCGCGTGTCTGGATGAAGATGGGCAATTTGTGAGCGGTACATTTTGCGATGTGACATCGCGCCTTGGAGAGATGCAGACAGATGTGGTGTATTTGCTCCCTTTTTTTGAACCTGGATTTGGAGATTTGCATACGGGACAGGATGTGCGCAAAGGCGCGCTGGGCAGTGTTTATGCCGTGCGGGATTTTTATCGGATTGATCCCGCTCTGGTCACGCCGCCAGAAGAAGTGGATTTTCTTTCGCTGGTGTCGGATGGGTTGATTGTCGATTTGGATTTGCAGACTTTATTGCACGAGCGGCAGTTGTCGAGGCTGCGTAAGGTCGATGATTTTAACAATTTTCGCACATTCAAAGAATTGGTTGATTGGGTTGGACGCGATACGCTGATACAGTTGATTGGGCGTGCGGAATTGCGCGCGATAGCGCGGCGGGCACACGCGTTGGGCAAGCAGGTGATTTTCGATTTGGTGTTGATGCAGACCAGCCGCGATTGTCCGTTGATTGAACAATATCCCGATTGGTATGTGATGGATGAGGACGGGCAGCCCAAAATTCATCAGATTGCATGGCTGGTTTATTCGGATGTGGCGTTGCTCGACTTGCCTTTTAACAGGTCCTTGCAAAATTATCTGTCGGGAATCGCGCCTTTTTGGATGCGTACCTGTGATCTGGATGGGGTGCGTATTGATGCGAGCCAAACTGTGGATCGGCCATTTTTGAAGCAGATTAAAAACCGCATCAATGCGGTTAAGCCCGATGCGCTCGTTTTGGGCGAAACGCTGTGCGAGTTAAGCGAGGCGGTGGATATTCCGGTGGATATGATTTATGCATTGCTGGTGGATTTTCATCGGGATGCGGAATACGGAAATCAATATGCCGACTTTTTAGAACGCACTTCTGGCACATTTGCACCTCGCACTGTGGCGATGGCTTATTTTGAGAATCACGATAGTCCGCGCGCGACAAAGATCTGGCGGGATCGCTATCAGTCCCGGATGCTGGCACTGTTGCGCAATATCCAGTGTTCGCTGATCAATGCGACGGCGGGTACGGCACATTATGTGAATTTGGCGTATGCTTTGGAGTGGGGTTCAGAATGGGGCGAGGAGGCGCGTACAGATTTTGAAGCATCTACATTGTTGCATCCAGAGTGGGCTGATAGAAAACCCTGTTCACAGCTTGTCGCCGCTTATGAGGCTTTGCACGAGTTTGTGAGCCAGCGATCTGAGTTGCAGACCGGGCATGTTTATTTTCACCGCAATGTTGATTCTGAAGACCGCGTTTTTGCCTATACGCGTTATACCCGGCATTCGGGATTGCTGGTGGCGCACAATCTGGATGCGCGTTTTATCAGAGAAGTTGTCTGCCCCATTCATCTTTTGCCAGATGTTTTTGTAGAGCGTATAGACCGGGTTCCCGCGTACGATACTTATGAATTTTTTGATGGCTCGGATTCTGATCACATCGCGTTGATGGATGAAGGTGTGTCGATGAAATTACAACCCCTTCAAAGTGTGGTGATAAAGTTGATATTTAGAAGCGAAGAATAAGATGGCGAGTTCAATAATCGGAGGGTATGGTTATGAGTTCAGTAGTGGAGTACCCTAAGGGGGCAGATCAAATTGATCACGAGATGCCTTTGGAGTCGTTTGACCCGGGGCGGATTTTGGAAAAATTGGATCTGACGGGTTTGGAGGCGGCAAAACGGGCTGCGGATGCTGGGGATCGAAGTGGCGCGCTTACAGCATTGCGCGATTATTATCGGGCGAAATATCCGCTGGATGAAGCGTCTGGGGAAGGCGATTTTACAACTGCTGACAAAATTTGTCAGGGCATTATTCAGTGGGGACCTTATGAAGAGGCGCGTTATGGCGATGATTTTGACTGGGAATGGGATCCCCGCGGCGATATTGAATGGGTTGCGGCTGTGTACCGTTTTTATTGGGCTGCACCGCTCACACAGGCTTATGCTGCGACGCGCGATGAAAAATACGCCCGAACATTTGTGGAGATGACGACGGATTGGATTGCGAAACATCCGCTGGAAAATCACACCAAAACCCATTCCGTTTATACGTACTGGAAGGGGTTTGTCTGGCTGGATATTCAGACGGGTATTCGGGCGACGAATATCTGTTCGGCATTTCGCAGTTTGGTTCATGCCGAGGCATTTACGCCGGAGTTTCTCGGCCTGTTGCTGGCAAGTCTGTACGATCATCAGGTTAAGACAAAGCTGATTCCGATGGGATTGATTCACAATAAGGCCGTGTTTGAACAGCGGGGATTTATCAATATTGCCTATACGTTCCGCGAGTTTGCGGAATCGCGTGAATGGATGGAATTGGCACTGGAGCGGGTTGAAGAGAATTTTCTGGCACAGACAACAACAGATGGCGTTCAGCGGGAGTGGTCTTTTGGGTATCATGTGGGGGTGTTGGGGGATGCTGTGGAAATTTTTGGACGCATGGATACTTTTGGTATTGAGATTTCAGAGGCGTTTCGAGAGCGCGTGCGGTTGATGCACGATTATATTTTTTGGATTGCGTCGCCCGATCTGGGTGCGCCTATGTTTGGCGATGGGTCGCGTTCGTTGCCTGAGACGGATGATCGCTCAAAGTGGGATCTTTATGACTCACTTGTCGAAGCTACAGAATTGCTGGGCGATCCCAAATACGCTGCGCGGGCGACCCTGGATCGGAAATTTTTACCCGAGCAAAAGAGTCGTGCATTTCAAGAGGCCGGTTTGTATGTGATGCGCGATGATTGGGGACCCGATCAGATTCACATGGCGCTGCATTGTTCACCGCCTGCTATTTCGAGTCACGATCAACCGGATAATGGGACGTTTGAATTGTACGCTTATGGGCGCTGGTTGATGAATGATACGGGTTTTTACACTTATGGTCACGATGCAGAAGGCCGTGCGTGGCACCGGCAGACGTCTGTGCATCAGACTTTGACACTGGACGGCGGTGATACGTCCGATGATGGGCGGCATTTATTGTGGATGTCAGAAGCGGCTGATAGCGATGTGCTGGTGGTGGAGAATGGGTCGTATCCGGGATTGGTTCACCGCCGTTCGGTGTGGTTTGTCAATCGGCAGTTTTTCGCGTTTTTGGACGAGGCGATTGGCGATGTTCCCGGTCAACTGGATTTGCATTTCCAATTTGCACCGGGCGATGTGGTGTTTGACGAGGCGAGAAAGCGCGCTTTTACGCAATTTGACGATGCAAATGTGCTGGTGCAGGCTGGTGCAAATTGCGAGACGTGTATGGCAGAAGAAGAGGGATGGTTTGCCTGGACTTATGGTTCTCGTATGCCGCGTAAAGCATTTCGTTTTGCGCTGAACGAGCAGGCACCCACGGCGTTTTTGACTGTGGTTGTGCCCTATCGCGGGACAGATGTTCCCGGCGTTGTAGCCGAATTGCCCGATGTATTACGCGCTGGGGATGACCGCGTTGAATTGACTGTTGAGGCGTTTGAGAAGACCTGGACGCTTGGACGAGATATATCTTCGGGTGAGGCATGGGTGCGAATAGACGAATAGACGAATAGACGAATAGACGAATAGCGATGCATACTGATTTTGGGAGGATGGGCGGGGTTCGTTGATTCGTTGATTCGTTGATTCGTAGAATGGAGCCTGCTATGGATTTACAACTCCCTGAAGTTGGTATCCCCGATCGCGTCAGTATGACCGGACCTTTGCCGGCCAACCAAAAAGCCGTCTATGCCGAACTCGATGGGCCAGGCTGTATTCAGCACCTTTGGGTCGTACTGTCGCGGCCAGAGCGCATACCCATGACCAGCCGCAAAGTGCTTATTCGCATCTATTTTGATGATGAGCCGATCCCCTATGTTGAGGCGCCCGTCGGTGACTTTTTTGGGGTTATGCATGGCCAGGGCTGGTATCCGATAGATACCCACTTCCTGTCGGTCAAGGCCTGGATTGGCTACAACTGCTACTTCCAGATGCCCTTCGCCCGATCCGCACGGGTTGAGTTTGAAGCCGGACCCGAAGAGAACCGCGCCTACCTGCAGGTGGATTGGCACCGTTACCCCAATCAGACTCTGAGTGAGAGGCGACGTTTCTGCGCCCGTTGGCGGCGAGAAATGCCGACCCAGCGCTACGGTGAAGACTTTCTGATGCTGGATGCCGACGGGCCAGGAGAGTTGTTGGGCTTTGTGTACGGCGTGCGGTTGCTCGATGATGTCGATCGCTGGAGCCACGGCGGGGCTGAAAATATCTACATCGATGGAGAGGGCGAACACCCGGCCTTTTTGCGCGGTATTGGGGGTGAGGATACCTTTGGGGCTGGCTACGGGGGAGCCTTGCATCCACCCGAAACCCATCACTACGCCGCAATGCCTTACTATGTGCATGAGGATGTGGGACAGGCGCGCCCGGCGCAACGGTTGGTGGGCTACCGCTTCTTCGAAAAGGACTCTCTTCCCTTCCAGCAATCGATTCACATGCGCTTCGGCTGTATGGCAAACGATATCTGCTCTACCGTCTATTGGTACCAGCAGGACGCCGTGCGACCGTTCTTCGCTATGCCCGATTGGTCGCAGCTGCTGCCCGGTGTCGAACTGCCGCGCGGTACCCATGATCTGCCGCTGCCAGCCAGCGGCGAATGGTGGCTATGCGGCCCTTTCGCCAATCACAACGGTCAAGCGATGGAAACGACCTTGCCCCCGGAGACGGCCTTTCAGATAGAACCGACGTTTGATGGTTTGCACGGTGAAGAGTCGGCCTGGTTGACCGCTGGCTCACGACAACGGGGACGGGACGTAGCGCGTTGGGTCAAACGCGCCGCTCACCACGGCTTTGTCGATTTTAACCATGTGTTTCGGCCCTGGGGTCCGGGTGTGGGCAATACCGATGTGGGCGCAGCGCTTGCCCGCTGCGTCTTACATGCACCTGCAGATATGACGGCAAATCTGCGTGTGGCCTGGGATGACGCTTTGATTCTGCGCGTAAACGATGAGGTTTTCGATCTGGGTCACCACTACGCCTTTCGAGCCCAGAGCATTCCGGTGACGCTTCGGGCAGGTGCCAATTCCATCGTGCTCAAGCTCAGTAACGACCGGGGCTCCAATCACGGCGGCTGGGCGTTTGCTTTCCGGGCTACAACAGCCGATGGAGCTGTTCTGGTTCCTCAGGTAGCGTAAACAGGAGGTTTTTTATGATTCACGACAATGTCGAATTTCACAATGTAGCTGAGTTGCGAGAAGTTGAGGGGAGAGATGGACTTCGGGTGCAGCGCGTGCCCGAAGATGTGCGGTTGTGTTTGAATGCGGGTGCCCAGGAACGCATGCTGAGTCCGGCGGGGTCGGAGATCCGCTTTGTGAGCGCGGGCAATAAGGTCAATGTGACGCTGTCCAGCCCGGGCGGATCGGCTGAAGTGATTCCGTTTTTTGGCCCTTTTCAGGAGAAAGAGCGGTTTCAAATTGGGAAGGAGCCAAGGACGCTGGAATTGACTTATCCTGCAAGATTAAAGACGATTGAATCTGAAGCGGTGAGAGATTTGCCTTTTTCGCACAATGTGTGGCGGTTGGTCTTGAGAAATACCAGTTTGCACTATCACAGTATTGAGGGCGAAGGACTTCGCCCTCCCACGGTTGATGAATTGCCAAAGCGGCGGTATTTGAGCTATGGCACATCGATTACACACGGCGCGTCGGCTACGGCTATGCATTTGACCTATGTGAGCCAGGTGGCGTGGCGTTTGGGAGCAGATTTGATCAATTTGGGCGTGGGGGGATCGGCTTATTGCGAGCGCGAATTGGCCGATTATATTGCCGCGCGCGACGATTGGGATGTGGCGACGCTGGCTTTGTCGGTCAATATGATGGGTGCGGGATTTTCTCTGTCGGAATTTTCCGAGCGCGTGACGTATATGGTAAACGCGGTTGTAGGCGCGAATCCCGACCGGCCCGTGGGGTGTATTACGATTTATCCGCATTTTAGAGAATTTTGTGGCGATGCCGAAGAACGCGAAAGGACGGCGGCTTTCAGGCAGGCATTGCGAGATGCGGTGGATAGTTGTCCCCATGAGAATGCACATTTGATTGAGGGGACAGAAATGTTGAGCAATATCGGTGGGTTGACAGTAGATTTGATTCATCCGGGGGATCACGGGATGATCGAGATGGGAGAGCGCGTTGCAGGGCGGTTGGCGTCTCTGTTAGATCGCGATGAGGGGGACGGGACCATTAGAAAGATCAGGAAGGTTAGAAAGATAAAGAAGACAAAATAGAAATCGGTTTTTTGCCACAAAAACACAAGCTCGGATGAACTTCTTCAGCATCATCCGAGCTTTTTATTTTTTGTTGAGATGGCTTAGAGCAATATCCACAAGATGTAGAGTACTACCGCTGTGCCCACCAATGCGCCGCCATAACAGAGAAAGGGCAGGATTTTGGCGAGGCTGTGCAATCCGATTTCAGCGAGGGTGAAGCGGATTCTGTGAGCCGCGTGGTAGAGTGGGAAGATGAGCAGAACACAGAGATAGACTTTGACTAACGGATTTTGGAGCAGTCCGGTCAGGCGTTCATGAGACATGAGTTCGGCGTCTATAAGTCCCAAATGTACGGCGATGCCGCCCAGGAAAATGTGGATGGGGATGAGGAGTGCGGCAATAACACCGCCTTGCGAGAACATGCCCCACCAGAAGGGTTCGCTTTTGTGTTCTTTGTAATTCACAGGGATATCCTCGATCTAAAGAGTTATGAACAGGTAGGCGATGACGAGTGTTGCAATAATCCACGCGCCGTAAGATCCCAGTGCGATAAAGATGGGTGGCAGGGTCTTTGTGCCAATTTTGACGAGGCCACGTCCAGCGGCCTGCATTTTGGTCGTTAGTCCCAGCCAGGTCCAACTGTGGTACAGGGCGAAGATCAGGGCGATGATGTGAAATGCGATCCAGGGACCTGAACTCAGGGATTCGCGGAAGGCTGCGTGTGCGTCTGGCCCTTTTGTTAATAGAAAAATTTCGTAGATAAAGAGCACGACGTACAGGGCGACGAATACGCTTGTGAGTTCGCGGAGCAAGAACATGAAATATCTGCGATTAAAATGTCCGCGGTCGCGTAGCCACCAGGCTTTGGATATGGGGCGCGTATAGGTTTGGGTCGTTTCGGAATCGAGCATCATGTTTTATTTCCCCAGGGCATGACAAGCGATTTCAAGCGGTTGGTTGTGGTTGCCACTTTGGTCTGTTGAATGGCTTCTGCGGGATCGACGTGTTTGGGACAAACGACGGAGCATTCACCGACATACGTGCATTCCCAGATGCCTTCTTTGCTGGCAATGACGTGTTGGCGCTGTTGATTGCCTTCATCTCGGGAATCGAGGTTGTAGCGGTGGCCCAGGGCAATTGCGGCCGGACCGACGAAGTCGTGTTCGAGGCCATAGACCGGACAGGCCGCGTAACAGAGCATGCAGTTGATGCACTGGCTGAATTGCTTGTAATCTTTGAGCTGATCCGGCGTCTGGAGGTATTCTCCTTCGGGTACGGGTTTTTCTTCTTCTCGAATGATCCAGGGTTTGACCGCTTTGAGTTTGTCCATAAAGTCGGTCATGTCGGTAACGAGATCGCGCACAATGGGGAAGTTGACCAGGGGTTCCACGTGTACTTCGTTGGGATAATAGTCGCGCAACATCGCGGCACAGGTGAGTTTGGGTTCGCCGTTGACCATCATGCCGCAACTACCGCACACGCCCATCCGACAAGACCAGCGGAATGAGAGTGTGCCGTCGATGTGGTCTTTGATGTGGTTGAGCGCGTCGAGAACGACCCAGTCGTCGCGAAATTCAACCTCGTAAGTCTGTTCGGTTGGCGCGTCCTCTTCTTCGGGACGATAGCGCAATACCGTGATTTTTATGGATCTGTGATCGCTCATAAATTTTCCTTTAATAGGTTCGTTCTTCGGGTTCCCAGCGCGTGAGTGTTACGGGCAGGTACTCAATGCGGGGGTCGCCATCGGTTTGATAGGCCAGAGAGTGTGTGAGGAAGTTTTCGTCGTCGCGCTCTTCATAGTCCGATCGCGCGTGAGAGCCTCGAGATTCTCGTCGCAAGAGGGCCGAGTGTGCGAGTCCTTCGGCGACGTCGAGCATGTAACCCAATTCGAGGGCGTTGATGAGGTCGGTATTGAAGACGCGCGAGTGGTCGTCTATGCCGATATTTTCATAGCGTTCTTTGAGGGTGCGAATGGTGTCACACGTGGTCTGGAGCGCGTCTTCGGTTCGGAAAATGCCCGCGCCTTCTTCCATGGTTTTGCGGAGATCATCGCGGATATTGGCCACGCGCTCTTTGCCGTTGTTGCCAAAGAATTGGGTTTCAATGCGTTTTTGTTCGTCTTGCGCCATTTTGGCCATCGAGGCCGAATCTGCAAAGTCGGTGTCGGCGGCGTGTTGCGCGGCGACCTGGCCTGCACGCGCGCCAAAGACGAGGCATTCGCTCAGTGAGTTGGATCCCAGGCGATTGGCGCCATTGAGGCTGACACAAGCCGCTTCGCCTGCGGCATAAAGACCGGGGATGGGTGTTTCGCCATTGATGTCGGTATGCACACCCCCCATGCAGTAGTGTACAACCGGACGCACGGGAATGGGTTCGTAAACCGGATCAATGCCGACATAATTGCGGGTGAGTTCGCGTACGAAGGGCAGTCTTTCGTCAATGATTTTTTCACCCAAGTGCCGAAGGTCGAGGTGTACGTAGCTGCCATCGGGACCTTCAAAGACGTTGCCCTTGTGCTGTTCGTGGATGAAGGAACGAGATAAGATGTCGCGCGGACCGAGTTCCATTTTGCCGGGTACGTATTCGCTCAGGTAGCGTTCGCCTTGGCTGTTGACGAGGTGGCCGCCTTCGCCCCGCGATGCTTCGGTCATTAAGATCCCCGTGCCGGGCAAGCCCGTGGGGTGATATTGTACAAATTCGAGGTCCTTTAGAGGACAGCCAATGCGGTAGGCCAGAGCCATTCCGTCGCCGTTTTTGATGGCGGCATTGGTGGTAAATGGAAAAATTTTTCCCGCGCCACCCGTGCATATAATGACGGATTTCGCGCCAATGGCGTGAATGTTGCCGGATCGGATGTTGAGAGCCGTGACGCCGCATACCCTGCCGTCTTCGACGAGTAAAGAGGTGACAAACCATTCGTCGTATCGGGTAATGGCGTCGTACTTGAGAGATGTTTGAAAGAGAGCGTGCAGCATGTGGAAGCCGGTTTTGTCGGCGGCATAGAGCGTGCGTTTGACACTCATGCCACCAAATGCGCGGACGCTCACGCGACCGTCTTCGTCGCGGCTCCACGGGCACCCCCAGTGTTCTAATTGGATGACTTCATCAACGGCTTCTTTGACAAAGGCTTCTACCACATCCTGATCGCAGAGGAAGTCGCTGCCTTTGATGGTGTCATAAGCATGCAGGTCCAGGTTGTCGTCTTCGCGCATGACGGCTGCTGTACCACCTTCTGCAGAGACGGTGTGACTTCGCATGGGATAGACTTTGGAGACTACGCCAATATCTGCGCCTTGATATGTTTCAGATGCGGCGATTGCAGCACGCAGGCCCGCACCCCCTCCACCTACTAAGAGCACGTCGTGTTTGGGGATGTTCATGAATACCTCATTTAACTGTGATTGATAATGAATAGGAGTAATTATAACTGGTTCTTCTTGTTTCGTCAATCGGAAAATTGGGATAGATATGCGTTTCAGGTGACGCATATCTGATAATTACAGGAAGACATTTTCCCCGGTAGTCTAAACATCTTGTTCGGTAGTACTGAGCAGGAAAATTTCTGCTTTGATCGTTACAGTATTTGCACCTGCGTTGCGAAAAACGATGTAGTAGGTATCGCTGTCATCAATGGGTAAGCGAAAGGTTTCTCCAGATGTTTCACCCGGGCTGTAGAGCACTGTAGGCGTGCCCCCTTCTATCCAGGTTTGATACTCATCTTCGCCCATAACAGCCA
>JAPOXY010000274.1 GCA_026706845.1 Gemmatimonadota bacterium | reverse complement strand
ACAATTTCTCGCTAAAAAAGAACAACAGAGCAGGTATTAAAATAGGCAAACCCACTCTGTTGTCAAAGCCTAAAATGCGATTTCTTGCTCAGGTTCCCCGTGCGTTATTGTCCGGAACTCGTGTACGCATAGACCTGGTCATCCACGTTATCAACCACATAGAACAGGTTATTGGCATAGGTAGCACCAAACGGATCAGTATTAGTCAGATTGAAGTCTGCATCCTCATCACGCTGACCAGAACTCATATACACATAGACCTGATCACCCCCGTCATCTCCGTTATCAACCACATAGAATCGGTCGTTGACATAGCTAATACCAAACGGATTAATATTGTTTTCAGCCAGATCGAAGTCTGCAGCCGCATCGCGCTGACCAGAACTCGTGTACGCATAAACCTTTGCAGTCAAAAAATCAACCACATAGAATCGGTCGTTGGCATAGGTAATACTCGACGGAGTACCGTTATTGCTATCCAGATTGAAGTCTGCAGCCGCATCGCGCTGACCAGAACTCGTGTACGCATAAACCTTTTCATCTCCCCGATCAGACACACTTCCCCGATCAAGCACATAGAATCGGTTGTTGGCATAGATGATATCTTCCGGACCATTACTATCCAGGCCAAAGTCTGCGCCTGCATCACGTTGCCCAGCACTCGTGTACGCATAGACCTTTGCATCCCTGGAATCAACCACATAGAATCGGTTGTTGGCATAGGTAATACCTTCCGGATCAGTATTTTCGCTATCCAGAACGAAGTTTGCAGTCGAGACACGCACCTCATTCGAGCAGTTGTTATCGGTATTACTCTCTCCACTGACGCTTTGGATACACGCGCCGTAGTAGTATATCCCCACACTCGATGGCGCATTCAAGTCAATCGACTGGGCACTCGTATCTCCCGCATTGAGACTACCTATGGCACCCGTGCCAACCTCTGTATCACCCGTTGTAATCGTATCATCGGTTGAAAGGTAGTAGCGCAGGGACGTCGCAGCCGAAGAACCCGCGCCCTGGTTGCGAACCGCAACGCTCAAACTGAGGGACTCGCCGAGATTCGGGCTGATATTGTCCACTGACGGCGATACAACAATTAGATCGGGAACTGGATCGGCACTCTTGTACCAATGAACCTTTGCACCTTCGATATCGAGTACATAGAATTGGTCGTTGACATAGACGAGACCCACTGGAGAACTGATGGCCACATCGAAGTCTGCAGCCGCAACACGCTGACCAGAACTCGTGTACACATAGACCTTTTCATCCGCGGAATCAAGCACATAGAATAGATTGTCGACATAGGTGAGACCCGACGGAGAACTGTTAGCCAGATTAAAATCTGCAAGCGCATCGCGCTGACCAGAACTCGTGTACACATAGACCTTTTCACCTGTGGGATCAAGCACATAGAATCGGTCGTTGATATAGGTGATCCCCGCTGGATCATTGTTGTTGCCAGCCAGGTCGAAGTCCGCATCCTCAACACGCTGACCAGAACTCGTGTACACATAAATCTTTACATCCGAGGCATCAAGCACATAGAATCGGTCGTTGGCATAGGTAATACTAAACGGATCACTGTTAACCAGGTCGAAGTCTGCATCCGCATCGCGCTGACCATCACTCCCATACCCATAGACCTTTCCATCATCCGAATCGAGCACATAGAATCGGTCGTTGACATAGGTAACACCCTGCGGAGTGTTGTTGCTATGCAAATCGAAGTCTGCAGCAGAAGCGCGCCGTCCGTCACTTCCGTGTCCATAGACCTTATCATTCCAGAAATCAACGATATAGAATTGGTTGTTGGCAAAGGTGATACCCCTCGGATCACCGGTAAACAAACGGAAGTCTGCATCTGCAACGCGCTGACCGGAACTCGTGTACACATAGACCTTATCATCCCCGTCATTAATCACGTAGAATCGGTCGTTGGCAAAGGTGATACCCTTCGGATCACTGATACCCAGATCAAAGTCTGCATCTGCAACGCGCTGACCATCACTCCCATACCCATAGACCTTATCATCCCCGTCATTAACCACATAGAGTCTGTTATTGGCAAAGGTAATACCTCTCGGATCACTGATACCCAGATCAAAGTCTGCAGCAGCATCGCGCTGACCATCGCTCCCATACCCATAGACCTTATCATCCCCGTCACCAACCACATAGAATCGGTCGTTGGCAAAGGTGATACTCTGCGGGTCCCCGATATCCAGACGGAAGTCTCCCGCCACATCGCGCTGACCATCACTCCTATACCCATAGATTCTTGTACCCTCCAGATCAAGTACATAGAATCGGTCGTTGGCATAGAGAATATCTTGCGGATTATTGTTCCTATCCAGATCGAAGGTCGTTCCACCATCACTGCCTTGACCACCGTCTCCACCATCGCTAACCGTAATGCTCACTCCATCTGAGCAGTTATTATCCGTATTGCTCTCACCACTGACGCTCGCCACACAGGCACCGTAATAGTACATACCGGCACTCGATGGGGCATTCAAACTGATTGATTTATCACTGGTTCCAGAAGCGACAAGGCCGCCCACCGCACCTGTGCCAACCTCTGTATCACCTGTCGAAATCGCCGCGTCGGTCGATTGGTAATACGTCAGCGTCGTCTCAGAGGCTTGTGCATTCCCATGGTTGCGCACCGTCGCATTCAGCGTGAACATCTGCTCAGGCATCAGCAGGGTGTCGCTCACCGAAGGCGCTATAACAATGAGATCAGGGCTACCACCGCCAGAGTCAGATGAGCCAAAGGCATTGGCAAAGATCAAAAAATCGCCAAAACCTATCGCACCATCCCCATCCAGATCGGCCCGGGCGTCAAACCTGTCATCGCCTTGATTCGCCCCAAACAGGCTTGCAAAGATCAAAAAATCTGCAAAACCAACCATCCCATCGCCGTTGAGATCCGCATCTGCAGACTGCGCAACAGTAGCCGCAGCATTAGAAGCAGCAGAGGGTTGCCCCATGCATAACAGCAACACAAGAGCAGCAATAAACGCTATTCCGTTGTTCAAAAACATTTGCAACATCCTTTCCCAATTTCTCTAAAGGCCTGGAAAAATAAAAAAATAGAATTGTCACCAGCAAAGATTCCCAGTCTTTTGAACATACGTAACATCATTTAATAAATTAAATTAGAGAAAATTGAGATGTCAACAACATACTTAAGCGGGTTCTTCCTCAATCGAGACGGGAAGCCCCACGATCTCGCGCACCTCGCGTTCGATTTTTGCAGATAAATCCGCGTTCTCTCCCAGATGACGCTTGACATTTTCGCGCCCTTGACCAAGCCGGTCATCCCCATAAGAGAACCAGGTACCACTCTTCTTGATAATCCCGTGCAATTCGGCCATATCGATCAAACTGCCCTCTCTGGAAATACCCTCGCCAAACATCAGATCGACTTCACATTCCTTAAAAGGCGGTGCCATCTTGTTTTTTACCACGCGAATCCGAACGCGATTGCCAACAATCTCCTGCCCGTCTTTAATAGAACCAATGCGCCGAATATCCATACGCACCGTTGCGTAAAACGGAAGCGCGCGGCCCCCGGTAGTCGTTTCGGGATTGCCAAACATCACACCGATCTTCATGCGAATCTGATTGGCAAAGATCACACAGGTTTTAGACTGGCTGATTGATCCGACGAGTTTGCGCAAAGCCTGAGACATCAAACGAGCGTGCAGGCCCATGTGAGAATCACCCATCTCACCTTCGAGTTCTGCACGCGGCACCAGAGCAGCCACAGAGTCTAAAGCCACGACCTCAAAAGCACCACTGCGCACGAGGGTATCTGTAATCTCGAGTGCTTCTTCACCCGTATCGGGCTGGGCGATCAATAAATTTTCGATATCTACGCCCAGACGCTCGGCCAATTCCACATTCAATGCGTGTTCTGCATCGACAAACGCCGCTGCCCCACCGAGCTTTTGAGCCTCGGCAATAATGTGCAAAATCAAGGTCGTCTTGCCCGATCCTTCAGGACCAAATATTTCAACCACTCTTCCCTGGGGAACGCCACCAGCGCCCAATGCAACATCCAGGCTTAGAGAACCTGTTGGAATAACTTCTGTGACAAGGGGTTGCCCATCTTCGCCTCCCAGGCGCATAATTGCCCCCTGTCCAAATTGCTTTTCGATTTGGGCAATAGCGTTGTCTATTGCTTGCTGCTTGCCATCCATTTGTTGCGTACCTTTAATATTGCGTTTGGCCATCTGAATCTCTCCTTACAAAAGGTTTGGGATCACGGCGCAGCCCCTCTCGTATTCTGCACCGCACAATGTGTGACAAGTATAGTGAACATTTGTATATACGTCAAGAAACAATTTAGCGATCTGAACCGGCCCTTCCGCCTTCGAACATTCCGTATCCTAAAGGCGTGTAAACAGCACCTTCGGGACGCAATGTACTCTTCATCACCGAGACGCGATCAACGGAAAAATTTACCGCACGCCACTTTTTTGAATTTTCCGCAGTCACGCGAACCGGCTTACGACGCGCTCTCCCCACCGTCACATGAGCAAAAAACGGACGTCGATCCCGCTCAAAACCCAGGTCTTCGAGCTTCTGTGCAATCCGATCTTGCAATATCCTCAGCTGTCCCAGGTCGCCTTCAACGCCCAACCACAACACCCGTGCACTTTCAAGGCGCGGAAAACCACCCAACCCCGCAGTTGACAACGCGAAGGGTTGAAATTTTGAGGCGACCTGCTGCACGGCTGAAACAATATCCGCAACGCGATTTTCTTCCACATCACCTAAAAATTTGAGGGTGAGGTGTACGCCCTCAGATCTTACCCAGCGCATCTGGCTCAAATGGCTCAAGTGACGCGCCACAGAAACGACTTGCCGTTTAACAGCAACGGGCATTTCTAAAGCGACAAAGGTGCGAATGCCAGCCATAATATTAGAATTAAATGTCCATAAATGCCCACAACCACATCGTCGGCCACAATACCCCACCCACCGGGCAATGCCTCGACCTGTCGGGCGGGTGGTGGCTTAATAATATCCAGTATGCGAAACACGACAAAGCCAACAATGCCCACCAACACCGACTGCGGAAGCAGACTTACTGTCACAAAAAATCCTGCAAACTCGTCAATCACTACACGTCTGGGATCTTTACCCCAGGATTTTTCGCAGGCCCCGGATGTATAAACCCCCACGAAAAACAATCCGATCAGCAGCAGCCCCCACGCCCACGCGTTCAATGGTGGCAACAGACAATAAATCACCAATGCCACGCCTGACCCGGCTGTTCCCGGGGCAAAACCCGAATAGCCAGAAAAAAAGCCGGTTGCAATCAACCGGACAAAAAACGATGGCTCAGGAGGCCGAAAATCTGTCATAGATATGAGCGGTTAGCTATTCGCTCGCCTTAAAATGTCTTGCGATTTTCAATTAAATACCGAACGCCTGAAACAACAGCAACGAGGGTCACAACAGCCACCAGGACATTTAAAACCCAATAAGAAATATCGCCTACGAGCACAATTGGTTGGGCGGCCAATTCAGCTTCGACCACGCGCACATTGATAAAGATCAAAATGCCAAAAACAAGCACCAATTGCAGCATGGTTTTCCACTTTGCAAGTTGGGAGGTCACCACGGGTTTGCCCCGTCGAATCGCAAAAATGCGCAATCCCGTAATCACGACATCGCGCACGAGCATCGCCCCGATAAGCCATGCTTCAACCATGCCCAAACGCGCAAATGCAATCAACGCCGAAGATACCAGCAACTTATCGGCCAGCGGATCCATAAAGCGACCAAAGTTCGTCACTGTACCATCGCGCCTCGCAATGCGCCCATCGTAGAAATCAGTCAACGAGGCCACAGCAAAGACGAGCAACGCGAGGATTTTGAAATACCAGTTGGCGGCAAAAATCAACAGCAAAAACACTGGCGTAAGCAGCAGACGTGACACCGTTAAGACATTTGGCACTGTCCACAACCGATTTGGGGTCTGCGGCTCAGGCATTGTCATCCGGTTCGATTCTATGGTATTTACCTGGGGCATCTAATACTCCCGACGGCCTTCCAGCGCGCGAGACAGTGTCACCTGATCGGCCAGGGCGAGATCACTGCCCACTGGCAACCCGCGTGCAATTTGTGTGACAGATACTTCAAATGGAGCCAAACACTGAGACAGATATTGTGCTGTGGCATCGCCCTCTACGGTTGGACCATTGGCGAGAATGACTTCTCGAATTTCCCCCTGGCGCAAGCGTTGGAGCAATTGGGCAATATTCAAATCTTCTGGACCAATACCATCCAGGGGCGAAATACGCCCGTCCAGTACGTGATAAAGCCCTCGATAAAGCCCGGTGCGCTCAAATGCCAGCAGATCGCCGATAAAATCAATCACCATCACACTGGAACGATCTCGACGCGTATCGCTGCACACAGAACACGGCTCAGCCTCGGTCAAATTAAAACAAATTGAGCACCGCCGCACACGGGTCTTGACATCCACCATCAAATCGGCGAGTTCGCGCACCTCATCCGTATCCCATGTCAACATCTCCAGCGCGAGACGCCGTGCTGTTTTAGCGCCGACCCCGGGCAACCGATTCAAAGCGGAAATCAATTTTTCAACGGCCTCTGATGCCATGGAAAACTCCAAAAACTATAGCGCGAGGACTTCGCTTTTCCAATCTCAGAACCCCGGCATATTCATGCCGGGCGGAATGAGGCCCGCTGTGGCTTTCTGCATTTCTGCCTCGGCCATGTCCGCAGCTTTTTGACGCGCCTGCTGAACCGCCGCCAGCACGAGGTCTTCCAGCATTTCCACATCTTCCGGATCAACGACTTCGGGATTAATTTTTACAGACAAAATATCTTGATGCCCACTCGCCCTTACAGTCACCATACCCCCACCCGAAGTTGCCTCTACCTCTTTTGCTCCCAGCTCTTCTTGCACCCTGGCCAGCTTAGCCTGCAACTTTTGGGCCTGCTTCATCATCGCACCCATACCTTTTGCCATACTCTATCTCCTCAAAAAGCAATGTTCCCAACGCAGCAACCCCTACCTGATCACATCCCCACTAAACACCTGCATCACCATCTGCACGCGCTCATCTTCTTCTGCACCCTTCACCTCAACTATTTGCTCTTTATTATCCTCGTAAACAACCTCACACGAAATGGTGACTGTACCACCAAAAACACCGCGGGCAACTTCTTCCACCTGAGCGCGTCCGCGTCGCACCTGATTGGCGTGAAATTCGAGGTTCTTTTGAAAAGCCACCACCAGAAGTCGCCCATCCATTGATTGTGGACGACCTTCGGCCAAAAATGTCCCCAAAGACATCTTTTCATTCTTCACCGCCTGTACAAGTTGCTCCCACTTATCTTTTATAACAGAAAAGTCTGGCGGCTCTTCTGAGGATACATCTGGCACTGGCGGTATTTCTTCTTGTGGCTGTTCTGCCACGGGACGACCATTGTCCCTCTGTTGCGGTGGTGAAGATTTGGAAGCCGTTGTTGGCGGTGGTAACTTCTCACGCTCTCCCCTGACGCGCGTGTCTGGTCCAGATGATGTCGCTTTCTGCTGTGGTGCAGGTCTGGGCAATGACCGTCGCGTTCCAGTAGCCGTCCCCCGGCTTTTCAACCCCCGCTCGAGTTGTTCTAATCGACCAATCAAAACCTGCAAATCTACACTTGACGTCATCTGCACCAGCTTCATAACCGTCAATTCGAGCCAGAATCGAGGCTCAGTTACCCGACTAATCTGCGTTTCGAGTTCACTCACAGCATTGAGCATGCGCACGAGATCTGCCTCTTCGAATTCCGCGGCGACCTCTGCATACTGCACGCGGTCAGCTTCTGGCAAATTTTCATCTGTTAAATCTCCCGCGGCACAGGCAACGAGCAAATGTCGAAAATGCGCCATCAGCCCCGCCACAAATTCACCCAGATCACTGCCTTCGCGTGTCAATTCATCAACAATCTCCAATGCGCGGGCACCATCCCGATCCACAATAGCCTGCGTCAGGTCAAAATACACATCTCGGGGAATCAAGCCCAGTAAATTCTGTATGGCATCTTCCGTAATATCAGCATCTGAAAATGCAATGACCTGATCCAGCAAACTCAGTGCATCGCGCATGCCCCCATCGGCTTTTCGAGCGATCAAAAACAGAGCGGATTCTTCCGCTGTTACGCCTTCTTCATCCACAGCCATTTTGAGCTCTTCGACAATTGCCACGGGAGGAATGCGCCGAAAATTGTAGCGCTGACACCGGGACAAAATGGTTTCAGGCACTTTGTGAGCTTCGGTCGTTGCAAATACAAAAACAACATGCGCTGGCGGTTCTTCGAGTGTTTTGAGCAAGGCATTAAAAGCCTCAGTAGTGAGCATGTGTACTTCGTCGATGATATAAACCTTGCGCTTGCCTTGCGAAGCCGCATACCCCACTTCTTCGCGCAATTGCCTGATCTCATCAATCCCGCGGTTCGAAGCCCCGTCAATCTCCAGCACATCCATGCTGTTGCCCTGGCGAATCGCAACACACGAAGCGCATTCCCCACACGGTTCAGCCGTTGGCCCCTGCTCGCAATTAAGTGCCATGGCGAGCAATCGCGCCGTCGTGGTCTTACCCGTGCCCCGCGGCCCGGAAAACAGGTACGACTGTGCCACGCGCCCCAGCCGAATGGCATTTTGCAATGTGGTGGTCACATGGCTTTGTGCTACCACTGTTTCAAACGCCTGTGGCCTTCGCTTTCGGGCCATTACCGTGTAAGACATAAAAACTCCAAAGGGGGCCTTTCCAACCCCAGCCCCCATCCCGAAAAAAAGGTCGTGCACCGCGCTTCGAACCGCTACCCCAGGGCGTTCAACGAGCGCTGGCTCCTGTCAGGTGCCCCTGCGGCACACGCACCGATTTGCTTACCGCTGCTACCTTCCGGTCCTGACGGGGTTCGGCATAGGCACGTTGCGCAGGACCTGACGATCAACGCTGCCTACTCATCGACCGCGATCCAAAATACCGGTTCTCAGACGTGGAATTCGACCCCGCTATAGCGGATTGCGGGCTACAGGGCACCGCTATCTCCCCGTCTAGCACGACCTGAAAACAGTGAGATACAAGAGGGATCTCCCCTCTCGCCTCTTAACAACATATTTTGGTGGAGCTGATGGGAGTCGAACCCACGACCTCTAGAGTGCGATTCTAGCGCTCTCCCAACTGAGCTACAGCCCCACCTAAACCGCTTCAACCACGATATTGCGCGCTCCCGAAACAGATTTGAGCACCGTGGCATCGCCCAGCACCCGTCCGATAATATTGACGGGACTTGCCGGACGAATTTCATCTCCATGACTGGCCGGGGTCTGACCGTAAAAAATGCAAAACGCATGACCCGGCGGCCAATATCCGAGGTCGTTCAACGCCACAGTTTCACATGCATCTTCGGGACCCGCTTGAACGGGAATTGCAAAGTAAATCTCATCGCCCCATGTATTAAACGAACAATCCAGCGGCAAAACCTCGCGAACTTTGTCTGCTGTTTGCGAATCATTTAACTCGGCGTCGAGTTCAATATCGCCAACTGTAATGCGAATCGGATGCGGCATAACAACCTCGTACTATTTTTGGCGGAGAGGGAGGGATTCGAACCCTCGGTATCCGTAAGGATACACATGATTTCCAGTCATGCCTGTTCGGCCACTCCAGCACCTCTCCAATATAGCTGTAAGCGATCAGCTATGATTTTCTCACACAGGTACCTGTGTGCTTGTTTTTTGGCGGAGAGGGTGGGATTCGAACCCACGGTACCCGTGAGGGTACACCGGTTTTCGAGACCGGCCTGTTCGACCACTCCAGCACCTCTCCAAATATTTATTTTTCGCGCAAAGTTTGAAAAAACGCCCGCAACACCTGACCACACGCATCTTCTAAAACGCCTCGGCGCACATATAGGCGATGATTCAGACGTGTATCTTCCACAATATTTCTCAGGGATCCGCAAGCCCCGGTTTTGGGATCACTCGCGCCAAAAACCAACCGGGACAATCGGGCAAGCACCATAGCACCTGCACACATCGCACAGGGTTCCAGTGTTGCGTAAAGCACGCAGTTATTTAGCCACCGAACGCCCAACTTTTTCGTCGCCTGCCCAATAACGAGCATTTCGGCATGCGCGGTGGGATCATTAAGCTGGACAATGCGATTGTGATCGCGTGCGATTACCTCGCCATTGTGCATCACAACAGCACCAATAGGCACTTCATGCTCGCTCGCTGCCACGCGGGCTTCTTCGAGCGCGAATTTCATGCCTGTCAGGTCATTATCCAGCACGGACACCCCGCGAAAACAACACTGGTCATAGAGAAAAAAATATACGGGTTTCCCCACAGCGAGTCAACCATCAACATCAGGGCATCCAGATATTCCACTTGCCATACTTTTCCCAGATGCGACAGGCGTCACAGGTACACATCCAGCGGAGGGCAAAACGCGGTTTATTGCTTGTATTGAGGGATCCACAGTGTACTAACAGATAATGAAAAAACATGACATCGCCTCGGGACGGCCTCAACTCAATCGGCTCTCCCAGATCGAACCTTTGTTGCGGTTTCGCAAAATCCGACAGCATTTGATACCGATCAGGATCCTGCACTGCCATCTCGCTGAACTTCCGATGTGTCCCTGGCCAGACCGCGGTCCCACCACCTTGCGCAACACCAGAATCGAGATAAGTCAGAGAGGAAACCCGGAATGACCCTGGAAAAACATCAAAAGGTCGATGTCCACCATCGACGTGCCCACTGAGATAATTCCAGCCTCTCGAAACCGGAAATACACTGCGTGCCCACACAGCCTCGGGCTGTGGTTTCCGACAGTGAAAGGCATCGGCATTCTCCCGAACCAGTTGGCTCTGCGCCTCGTAAAATGCGGGCGTACAACAAGCCAGCAACGCGGGATCACGAACCCCAAAATGTTCAATCACCCCCTGGCGGGCGATTGTCGTCACCCCATCTATTTCATCTGGCAAAGGAGACCACGAAGCCGGATCATCCCGATCCATCTCGAGCACAGACCACATCGCAGCTTCCGCATTGGCAATTGTCTCTTCTGGAATCAATCCCGACACCAGCACATA
>JAPOXY010000273.1 GCA_026706845.1 Gemmatimonadota bacterium | reverse complement strand
ACAGCGCGTAGAGTATGTTGCCATCTCGCATATACTGAATCAGCGCATTATTGTAAGAAGCTATGATTTTGGGAAAATCCTATGAGCACTGAATACACTATTGTAATAGAAAAGGATGAAGACGGGTATTACGTCGGGAGTGTTCCTGCTCTTCCTGGTTGTCATACCCAGGGCAAGTCAATTGACCAGTTGCTTGAACGGATGGAGGAGGCGATTGCACTCTGGCTTGAGGTTGAAGGCGAAGACGCTCAGAGTCCACTTGAACTGGTCGGCGTTCAAAGAATATCCGTATGACCCGAATGCCAAGGGTAACAGGTGCCCATGTAGTCCGGTCTCTGAGGAAAGTCGGTTTCGAGGTTGTGAGACAACGGGGGAGTCATGTAATTATGAAGCACCCGGACGGGCGTGGCACGGTCGTGCCTATTCATGGCGGCGAGACAATCGGCGTTGGCCTTATGTCCAAAATTCGGAAAGATGTCGAAATTGATAGAGAGACATTCATAGGTCTGCTCGGAAATTGATCCCATGGTGGATGCGAATACCGGCGTCAATACTTAGCCGATCTGAGGTAAGGATGCCTCGGGTAAAGGCATTCAACCTTCGCTATTCCAGAGAACGAGACGCGAACAGTGGGCGACAGAGCATGCTGACGGATAGTGGTTTAATTCACAAATAGGTATAAAGAAAACAGCCGCCTATCACAGGTGGCTGTTTTGTGTTGGCTTCTATCTTGGCGGGGCAAAATTCTCGAACAGCGCATATCATATCTGCTCTAAGTCCGCTTCCGAATGGCGAAAGAATCCTGAGAACTAATTAAAATAAGCTCCTAATTTAATATTCTGCTCGGGGTTGCTGGTGATTTTGGGATATTCTGCGACGAGGTCTTCAAAAGCGACTATGGGCGTTACAATGGATTCTCCTGTCAGTTTTCCTTCAGTGAGCAGTCGCCAGCAGGTGGCGTAAACGCGTTTTTCGTCCCATCGGGGATATTCGCGGTTGGGGTCGCTGCAGGACCGCGAAAAGATGAGATTGGGGCGGTTGTAATGCGCTTCTGCGCCAAGGTCGAGTCCGGGACCATAGGGTGCTGGCGCAGCGCCAGCCACTACATTGCCGCCAAATGCCACGCCGCGTATGGCTGCTTGCAGGGCGTGTACATTGGCGCTGTAGTCAATTGCCACATCTACCCCCCGGTTTTCGGTTGCTTTTTTGATTTCTACGCCTGCATCACAGGTTGTGGGATCGAGGATCAGGTCGGCACCACAGATTTGAGCTACTTTTTGGCGGTTTTCCAATGGATCGACCGCGATGATTGGATATGCCCCGGATAATTTGGCAATTTGTACGACCATCAGGCCAATGGCTCCCATTCCAAATACGGCCACAGCGTCTCCGACTCTTACCTGTCCATCTCTGATCGCACACATGGCAAAATCCGCCGGGTCTAAACAGACCGCGGACTTCCACGAAAATCCTTCTGGTACTTTCCAGCACCGTTCGGTCGAGATGACATGGACTTCTCGAAATGGCCCGTAACTCAGCACTACGTCGCCTTCTGCGAACCCATCTACGCCCTCGCCGATTACAGTGCCGACAAACATATTGCCCGTCCGGGACGACCGTCCTTTGCCCGTGTTTGGGAATACCTGGAGTTCCGGGTCATAAGGTCCGCGTTTCGCGCTGTCACCTTTTATGCCCGATAACTCGGTTCCGTGCTTGGCTGCAGCGTACATGCTCTGCACTTTCATCTGTCCTGTTCCTACTTTTGGTACCTCGTATTCCCGCAATTCCATCTTTTCGGGCGATAGGGCACATACTTCCAGTGGCATGGGATCCTCCTATTCGTCTATTCGCGCATCAGGGAAATGGCTGAGATAGACAATCCAGCCTGGGATTTTTCGTTGATAGATTCGGCGCGGACTTCGACGGTGTGAAGGCCGGGTTTGTCGAGATGAACCTGGCCGATAATGGTTGCGGCTTCTGGGAAATACTGCGCTTTGGGGCTGTCGCTCCAGACGTCGGGTGCGATGGTTTTGCGGAATGTCTTGCCCGCAATATCAACGCGCACTTCGTGCCCACCTGTCCATTCGCGGACGCGGCGAAGCGTGCTGGTGTGAACGCGTATTTCAAAGGTGCCGGGATTGAAAACTTTGAAGTCGCAATCGATCCAGTTGGATGTGTCAAACCAGTCTTCGATTACGCCGGTTTCGCCAATGCGGATTTGCGTGTCCGATTCGGGCGTGTGTAAGTTCGCCATGCTGGCGATCATGGTGATGGAGCCATCGGTTTGCTGGAGGGCAGTTTGATCGACATCGGGTGCGCCATCGAGCTCGAGGGCGACGACCGAGACATTTGGGTCGGGGCATTCGAGCAGGCGCAATGTTAAGATATCGCAATCGCTGTCGCGGGTTTGAGAGATGTCGATGTGCGCACTTTTGTCGGCGAGTAAGGTCGCGTTTGTAACGCGGTTGCGCAGGCCCAGGAGGGTGAAATGTTCACCGGGCCATGTGGTAAAGAGCAAGTAGAGACGGTTGTCTTTTTGCGTGATGCCGCCCCAGGGAAATTCATAGGGGTATGGCGTGGCTTTGGTGCCGTAGATCGCTTCGCTGTTGGTTTTCATCCATTCGCCAATGGCGCAAAGGCGATTGATACTGGGCATGGGTACACTGCCGTCGGCGCGCGGCCCGATGTTGAGCAGGTAGTTGACGCCTTTGCTTGTGAGTTCGACGAGAAGATGGAGCAGTGTTTTTACGCTTTTCCAGTTGTGGTCGTCGGTTTTATAGCCCCAGGTATCGTTGAGGGTGGCGGGTGTCTCCCAGTAGCCTTCGAGGCGACCAGTGGGGATCTGGTTGTCCCCCAGGCTGCCGTAGTCCCCCACGCCATTGCCCACGCGACCGCTGACGAGGCAGTCGGGTTGCAAACCGTGGACGAGACGGGAGAGGGATTGGCTCTGTTCCAGGGATATAGAGACGGGCGTGTCGAACCATATCAGGCCGATAGGCCCGTATTGCGTGAGCAACTCGCGCACCTGGGGTTTGGCTTTGTGTTCGAGATAATAGGCGAAGTCTTTGGTCGCGGGATCAAAATCCCAGTTATTCCCAGAGGCGTTGGGGTCGTGCCAGTCCTGATCTTGAGAATAGTAGAAGCAGAGGCGAATGCCGTATTTCTGGCAGGCTTTGGATAGGTCTGCCATAATATCTTTGCCGTATGGCGTGGCATCGACGATGTCGTAGTCGCTGCACGGGGAGTCATACATGGCAAAGCCATCGTGGTGTTTGGCCGTGATAACGAGGTATTTCATACCCGCATCTCGTGCGAGTTTGGCAACCGCATCGGCGTCGAATTTTACTGGATTGAATTGTGAGGCGAGTTGTTCGTATTCCGCGGCGGGAATTTCTGCTCGGCGCATAATCCATTCCCCAATGCCCTCAATGGCTTTGCCTTTCCATTTGCCCGCGGGAATCGCATACACGCCCCAGTGAATGAACATGCCAAACCGCGCTTCTTCCCACCATGCAATGCGTTCGCGGTCGCGTCTGGTCTGTCGCGTTTTTGCTGCGGTATTCATGATGTCTCCTTGAAATGATGTATGGGTGGAAATTATTCTACCACTGCTGCTGCGACCGCATTGGAAACCCGCCGCAGGAGGCTTCCTTCGGCGACCATCTGGTTGGTGAGCACTACGCAACTGAGTTGACGCTCCGCATCTGCCCAGGCTACTGTACCGGTCGCGCCGGTGTGTCCGAAGGTGCGCTGCGATACCAGATCGCCCCAAAAGGCCCATACCCGCGCCCCGCATACTCCCCAACCGAGGCCCCACGGCGCATCGAGTGTTCCGTTTTGATCTTGCGTCATGGCTGCGACTGCGGCGCGGCTGAAGATGCGCTGATTGCCGTAAGTGCCGCTGTTGAGCATGGTTTGCAGGAGGATTGCCAGATCGCGTCCGGTGCTGTGCATGCCGCCCCACGGCGCTCCAAAGTCGCGCCAATACGGGGAATTCCAACCCCAGCTTTGTTGTTCTGCGTCCTCTTCGGCGTCTGTGCCACACCACACCACGTCTTCAAGTGTCCAGTCGCCCATCCCCAATGCGCTTCGCGCCATTCCCAGCGGTGCGAAGATCTCTTTGCGCTCGAAATCGCGCAATCGCTGTCCGCTGACTCGTTCGACTATTTCGGCTGCGAGCAGGATGCCCATGCTCTGGTAGCAAAAATCTGTCCCCGGTTTGTAGAGCAAGGGTGTCTGGAGTGCCCGTTCGACGAAGCCTGCTACAGGGATGTGCGCCTGTCGCAAGCTGGTGTTTTCGGGTAGCATGTCGGGCATGCCAGATATGTGCGAGAGCAAGTGGCGCACTTTGACGGTGGGGCGGTCGCCGCCGGTGTATTCGGGTAGATAATCGATGGCTGGATCGTTGAGTGAGATTAGACCCCGATCCACGAGGATCATCAGCGCGCAGGCAGTAACCGGCTTGGTGATTGAGGCGAGGAGAAATATCGAATCCGCATCGACTGGCTGGCCTGTGCGAGGGTGCTGTTGCCCACATCCCCGGGCGAAGACTTCCTTGCCGTGCCGCGCAACCGTCAGCGAGGCCGCGCCAATTTGTCCGGCTTCTGCGGCGGCTGTGAGCAGGCCAAAGGCTCGTTCGAGTTGGTCTGCTGACATGCCCACATCCTGGGGGGTAGCTAATACGAGTGTGTTATTCACCGTGTTATCCTTTTTCAAATGAAAATGCAAAATCCGCTTTCTTCGCGTATTCCTCTTGCAATTGTTTCAGGCGCAAGGTCAAATCCCGTGCCCGGTGTATCCGGTACGATGAGGTGACCGTCTCGAAATTCCCAGCCGTCGAGCACTATGCCCTGCGTATCTGCCGGGGCTGCTTCTAATAGACAGAAATTTGGAATCGATGCGGCAAAATGTGCGTGTGCATATCGCTCGATAATACTGCCCCAGCAATGCGGGGCACATTGCGCACCCCAGGGCGCGATCATATCCGCTGTCGCTTTCCACCAGGTCAATCCTCTGGCGCGAAAATCGTGTTGTACAATGTCAATCCAGCCGCGTTTTACCATGTCAAAAAAATTAGGCGGGGGTGGTCCTGACTCGCCATCCGCGACATAAGTGTCATAACCCGATGCTTGAATAAATGCCTTAAAAGGTTCGTTGAATCCCCGTTCTTCGTGGAAGGCTTCTTCAAACCAGTAGATCCTTGCGGATTCACACCGTTTGAGAATTTGCTGGGCAATATTCAGCGTTGTGCCATTGTTGGCATCAACGAGAATTTTGGCGTCTGGTCCCGCTGCCTCTCGAATTGTTTGAATGACGAGTACATCCCGTTCCAGACCTTCCATAATCGGCATCCACTTT
>JAPOXY010000272.1 GCA_026706845.1 Gemmatimonadota bacterium | reverse complement strand
GGCTCGGGTACATCGGCGAGATAGATGATGCCAAAGCAGGTAAAGCCCCGGTGATAGGAACCTTTTGGTTTGCCGTTTCTCCCATTGCCCATATTATCGATGTGACCGGTCGGTTCGGGCGGTGCTTTGCCCAGGACATTGGGAAAACGCGAGGCGGGAGTTGTCCTGCCAATAGGGACTTTAAGATTTCCTTCGCCCAGTAGAGATTCGGTCAGAGAAATGACAGGGCTTTTGTGGTACAGATCCTTGATCATTGGGCTGCTATTGAGGTTGCTGACGACCTCACCGCCACCGTGGTGCTTTGCCAAATTCAGACCCTTCGGGCTGAGTGTGCCGATGGAATAGTTGATCGCTTGCCGAGCCGTGTCAACCATTGATTTTGAGATCACACCGGGGATTTTGACATAACCCCGGTGGTAAAATTCACAGATTTGTTCAGTGGTGAGTTTCATAGCATCCTCCCTGTTTATTACCATCTATTGTGGTTCTGCATTGTGTTTTGGCAACCAGGATGCCAGTTCTCGTTTGACGGAAGCATACGCTTTCCGATCTGCCAGATTGTGGAACTCTTGCCCATCGTTTTGATGGTCGTATAATTCTTCCGAGCCATCCTCATATCGGATATAACGCCACCTATCCGATCTTATTGCATGGTTATTGAATCCCTGTGTACAGACCACTGCGCGATGGGTCTGTTCCTCTGGGTTATACAGCAAAGGGACCAGACTCACGCCATCAAAATCTCCTGATATTTTGCCGCCAGACAATTTGATCAGCGTGGGATAAATATCGAGCAGACTGACAGCCTGTTTGCAGACCTTGCCCGAGGCAATCTCTCCAGGCGCAACGATGATCATCGGTACCCGCGTGGTCTGCTCCCACAATGCAAATTTCTCCCAATGCTCCTTTTGCCCCAGATGATACCCATTGTCTGACCACAACACAATAATAGCATTTTCGGCGTGAGGCCCATTTTGAAGTGCTGCTAAAAGACGCCCAACCATGTCGTCGGTAAAACTGACAGCCGCATGATATGCCTGAACAGCCTCTTTCCATTTGTCATTTTCAATCATCCATTTGTGCCATGTGCGCCTAACCATAGCCTGACCTGCTTCTGGCACATCATCCAGATCGTTTTCAAGAACCTCAGGTACTGCAACTTCGTCATAGGGATGTCTCTCGAAATATTCTTCTGGCACGTACCAGGGAATATGCGGTCGATAGATCCCCACGGCCAGAAACAAAGGTTGACCATGGTCTTGAGACAGTTGTTGTTCTGCCCACGACACGACTTTGGCATCGGCCATTTCGCCCGTTTCAATATCCAATGCCGCCCAATCAAAATATCCGCGATAAAACTTTTTGCTCCCATTTACAGGCCAAACATCTGGCGCGACTTCCTGAGGCATTTGACAGTCTTTCGATGGAAAGTATTCGTCCCAGGGGCGGGGATCGAGATATCCCTCATACATCTTTTCGCTCAGGGTCGCCCCGTGGTACACCTTTCCGCCGCCAAGGGTTTTGTACCCCTTGTCCTTGAAATATTGAGGCAGTGTAACCCTATCTTTCAGGCTCTTACATTTTCTCCAATCCTGCCTGTTGAGATACACGCCCGATGTCGATGGAGCCAACCCGGTCATCACACTTACACGTGAAGGATTGCAGGCAGGAGCTGCACAATGTGCATTGGTGAAATACACGCCCTTTCGGGCAAGCACATTCATATTGGGAGTATGAACAGAGGTTTCTCCGTTCATCGCATCGGGACAGCCACACAGATCGTCAATGGCGATAAAGAGCACATTGGGTTGATTGCTTTTATTTGCTTTGGTGTCTGCCATGAACTGCCTAATCCTCATCGTGTCCTTTGAATCCCATGGATGGGTCGAGAATCTCGCCTTCGTGAACCGGTGTGTGAGCGTCCCCGGCATACTGCGTCATCCTCTCGAGAATGTCGGGATACTGAGCAGCAACATCGTTCAGTTCCTCAATATCTGTGCTCAAGTCATACAACTCAAACGGCCCGTCCTTGTCTGGTCTCACGGCTTTCCAACTTCCCATACGAACAGCGCAACTTTTCCGATCCTCCCAGTACAGGTACTCGTGCTGCGCCTGCGTGCGCCCGGTCTCACCGCGCAATGTGGGCGCAATCGAAATACCATCGATATCAGCTCCAGGCTCCGCCCCCGTCAATTCCGCCAGAGTGGGCATCACATCGGGAAAGTATCCCAGATGATCAGAAACCGTTCCCGGCTCAATCCGCCCCGGCCACCGGACGATAAAGGGAACCCGTAGCCCGCCTTCATAGAAATTGCCCTTGCCCCCGCGGAAGCGTTCGCCCGTCCCGGGATTCAGATTGGGGGCAAAAAAGCCATGCGGATGATTATCATTTGCAAAATAAGGAGCACCACCATTGTCGCCGCAAGCAAAGATGATAGTTTTCTCGTCGATCTCCAACGCCTTCAGCAAATCCATGATCTCACCGATCTGGCGATCAGCCATTTCCATCATCGCGGCGTACATCTGTGCATCGTGCGGTCCTCTCTGGTTCGTGGCATCCCATTTCACGTCCCTGTACTTCTGCCATGCCGGATCCGATTCGGGCATCATCCACTGGCCGTGCGGAGGCGTCCACGGTAAATAGGCAAAGAATGGACGATCTTTGTTCTCCCGTATGAACTTCAGCCCTTCTTCATAGATGAGACCATGAGAAAACACCTCACCAGTGTGGAAATCACCTGTATTCCCCTCCAGATACATCTTCTCGCTATTGTGGAGAAGGTACCGCGGATAGTACGTGTGTGCATGCACCTGATGATAGTAACCGAAGAAGGTATCAAAGCCGTGTTTCTCTGGCACACCCGTTGTTCCGGCATCGCCCAGGCCCCACTTGCCGAAGCCGCCAGTTGCGTAGCCCTCGGCTTTGAGCATTCCAGCGATGGTCACATCATTCGGACGCAGTGCCAGACCGCCGCCATTTGCACGGATCGTTGCACGCCCAGTATGCTGACCTGTCATCAGTGCACAACGCGTCGGCGCACAGACATTGCCTCCCGCAAGCATCTGAGTAAATCGGATGCCTTCAGACGCCATCTTGTCGATATTGGGCGTCTGAAGAATGGGATGCCCCATGGCGGACCACTCGAAGTATCCCCATTCATCCAGCATGATATAGATGATATTCGGCTTCTCAATATTTTGTTTTCCCATTGCACTACTCCCTTCACTTATTTATCACCAGGGATTCGTCGCATCCATCTCCCACTTCGCGATGTCGCTCACACCGATGGACCCATCCGAATTTTGCACACAATCTCCTTTCACCCTGCTATCCGATTGCCCAATCCGGGCCGTTCACAGGCTCCAGTTTCCCGCTATCAGCAGAACGGATTCCAGCATCCACAATGGCCGTTGCATCGAGATTCATGCCTACCTGCAGCGTTTCATGAAGGGGATCACCCGTATCCAGATGGTGAATTAATTCCTCGGATATCTGACGACGTCCTTGGGGCAGCCTCTCGCACGAATAGGTGGCACTCTCACCGGCCTCTACCTGGACAGTTGGCTTGCCCCTACCTCCCCCTGCCACCAGCGTGCCTTTCGTCCCATATACAATCGGACCATTCGGTACTCCCTGATGCCTGGTAGTCCAGGTTCCCTCAAACACGCCCATTGCACGCGAGAACCGGACGATCATCACGCCGTTGTCGTCTGCATCACCCCACGGGCTATTCAAGTTCGCTCGCATTCCGATTGCCGACACGCCAGGTTCACCGATATACCATCGCGCGACAAGGGCTCCATAGGAACAGAAGTCCAGCATCGCACCCCCGCCATCCGACGCGCGATGCCACCAGGTAGCACCCAGTTCTCGTTCGGTCATCGCTTCCGCACCTCCGCTTACACCTGCGTGACTAACACCCGCCCCGAGCGGTCCGCGGTGACCACCCCGCCAACGGACTTCGAGTACGCGACCGATCACGCCTTGATCAATCAACTCTTTGGCCTTTCTCGCGGCAGGACGCCACGTAATCGGCCAATTCACCGCCATTGTCACCCCTGCGACTTCGCAAGCGCGGGCCATCTGCAACGCATCAGACATCGACATTGCCATCGGTTTCTCTACGCATACATGAGCATTCGCCTGCGCGCAGGCAGCCACCACTTCCGGGTGGCGCGCGTTTTCGGTCGTGCAGATTGCGATGTCAAGCGCTTCCTTCGCCAGCATCTCTCGATAATCTTCGTACGCTTTCGGAATCCCTATCGTGTTCAGCGCGTTTTTCATATTCCACCCGCGAGAGTACGGCGCTTCGCGCAACTCGGGAACCGTCGGCACGGTATCCGCACAGGCCACCATGTCAACCTGCGAGTGTTGTGCAAACAACGCGGCAACATTGTTGACGTGCATATGTGCAAAACCGATTACGCCGACCCGGTATGTATGGCTCATATACCTCCTCCTGTTGGCACCTGGTTACGCCTGTAATGAAACGAAATGCTTTCCTTATCCGCGAATCGGTCCCGGATTTGGC